>CAITOG010000245.1 GCA_903893955.1 uncultured Actinomycetes bacterium | reverse complement strand
GCCTTCAGCTCGCCCTGGTGCTCAGGCGAGCTCTCCTCGAGCGCGATGCCCTCGGCATCCGGCACCCGGTCGAGCCTTCGGAGGCGGATGCTGATGCGAGTGCGCTCCCCACCCTCGTCCGTCGATTCCTCGACTCGCTCTCTTTCGAGCCCACGGCCGCCCAGCGGCGGGTCCTCGGCGAGATCTTCTTCGACCTCGCGGGTCCCCTGCCGATGCATCGCCTGCTCCAGGGTGACGTCGGTGCTGGCAAGACGCTGGTGGCAGCCGCCACCATGCTCGGCAGCGTCCAAGGTGGGCGCCAGGCGGCACTGATGGTGCCCACCGAGGTGCTCGCTGATCAGCACGACGCCGCGCTTCGAGCGATGCTCGGTGACCTTGTGGTCCCGGCGCCCGACCGACTCGGTGGATCTCGACCGCTCAAGGTGCGCCTGCTCACCTCCTCCACGCCTGCGGCTGAGCGGCGACGGACCGTCGAGGGGCTCGCAGACGGTTCGGTTGACATCGTGGTCGGCACCCACGCCCTCTTGACCGACGACGTCGCCTTCGCCGCCCTCGGCGTCGCGGTCGTCGACGAGCAGCACCGCTTCGGGGTCGAGCAGCGGGCCTCGCTCCGGGCGAAGGGTCGAGCAGGGTCGGTCGGGGGCGACCCGGATCTGCTCGTCATGACGGCGACGCCGATCCCTCGCTCTGCAGCGATGGTCGTCTTCGGTGACCTCGAGATGTCAGTGCTCGATGAGCTCCCGCCTGGACGGACCCCCATCGTCACGAGGTGGTTGCGAGACGAGACGGCGCACGAGGAGGCCTGGGAGGCAATCGTCGAGGAGGTGGCGGCTGGGCGACAGGCCTTCGTGGTGTGTCCGCTCGTCGAAGGCTCCGGGAAGATCGAGGCGACCTCTGCCACCGCTGAGGCGGCTCGGTTGGAGGAGGGGGAGCTCGCCGGTCTGCGGGTGGGCCTCCTCCATGGCCAGATGAAGGTCGCAGAGAAGGACGCGGTGATGTCGTCGTTCCGCGACGGCGACCTCGACGTGCTGGTTGCGACGACGGTGATCGAGGTCGGTGTCGACGTGCCCAACGCCACGGTGATGGTGATCGAGGACGCCGATCGATTCGGCATCGCACAGCTGCACCAGCTGCGCGGTCGAGTGGGCCGTGGCAGCGTCGAGAGCCGCTGCTTCCTGCTCGGCTCGCCGACGTCACCTGATGGTGGCGCCCGACTCGAGGCGGTCGAGGCGACCACCGACGGCTTCGTCTTGGCTGAGGTCGATCTCGCCCTCCGGGGGGAGGGGACCATCCTTGGCAGCCGCCAGAAGGGACGCAGCGACCTACGCCTGGCGAGCCTCGCCAAGGATCGAGAGCTGCTCGAGGCGGCTCGGGCCGTGGCAGAGGAGCTGGTCAGCGACGACCCTGGCCTGGCTTCGAACGCCCTCCTCGCCGACGAGCTGCGCGCCACGCTTGAGCCTGAGGACGCTGCCTGGCTCTTCAAGGGATGAGCCGAACGGTACGATTCGCCGCGTGCGGGTGGTCAGCGGAACGGCGAGAGGGCGAGCGCTCAAGGCATCGCTGCCGTCCACGGTTCGGCCCACCACCGATCGCGTCAAGGAGTCGATCTTCGACATCTTGGGCTCGCTCGGTGGGGTTGCCGAGCTCGAGGTCGTCGATCTGTTCTGCGGCTCTGGTGCCTTGGGCATCGAGGCGCTGAGTAGAGGGGCGGCCCACGTGACGTTCGTCGACCGGGATCGAGCCTGCCTCGACGCCGCGGCGACGAATCTGACATCGGTCGGCCTCGACCCTGCTCGCGCGACCTTCACGATGGCTCGGCTCCCAGGGTGGACACCGCCACCCTCTGATCTCGTCCTCGCCGATCCGCCCTATGACATGGAGGGCATCGAGGCCGTGGTGGAGGACCTTGACGCCGAGATGGTCGTGATCGAGAGCCGAGTCCCCCCCGAGCTCTCTGCCCGGTGGGCTCCCACCCGACAGCGCAGGTACGGCACTACGCTCGTCACCGTGATCATGCGTGCCGAGGCGGAGGAGTCCAACCTGTGAGCGTCGCCCTCGTCCCCGGTTCGTTCGATCCATTCCACAACGGTCACCTCGAGGTGGTCGAGCGAGCGACTCGCCTCTTCGACGAGGTCGTGGTCGCTGCACTGCGCAACCCGCAGAAGTCCTCGTCGCTCTTCGATCTCGACGAGCGACGCGACATGATGGCGGCGTCGATGACGCACCTCCCGACGGTCCGGATCGTCTCGGTCTCGACGCTGCTCGTCGAGGTGGCCAAGGACGTCGGGGCGACGGCGATCGTCAAGGGACTCAGGGCCGTCTCGGACTTCGAGTCAGAGCTCCAGATGGCGCAGATGAACCGCTCGCTCTCCGGGGTCGAGACCCTGTTCATCCCCACAAGCTCGAGCCACTCGTTCATCGCGTCACGGCTGCTCAGAGAGGTTGCTCGCTACGGCGGCGATGTCTCGCCCTTCGTGCCGCCTCCGGTGTACGAGGCGCTCCGGTCCAAGTTCGAAGGAGCACAAGAGTGAGCGATTCGTTCGACGATTTCGGCGACGATCTGCAGGTGCCAGAGGACGCTGAGGC
>CAITOG010000244.1 GCA_903893955.1 uncultured Actinomycetes bacterium | reverse complement strand
GGCCAAGCTCAAGCCCTACTGGGGCAAGCACTGCAAGCGGGTCTGCTTCCACGACGACTACCTGCCGTCGTTCAACCTCCCCAACGTCCATCTCATCGACACCGCCGGTCGTGGCGTCGATGAGATCACCGCTCGTGGGCCGGTCGTCAATGGCGTCGAGTACCCGGTCGACCTGCTGATCTACGCGTCTGGCTTCGAGGTGACCACCGATCTCCACCACCGCCTGGGCTTCGACCCCAAGGGTCGCGACGGCGTGGCGCTCTCTGAGCGCTGGGCCGATGGTGCCCACACCCTCTACGGCGTGCTGGCCAGTGGCTTCCCGAACATGCTGCTCATCAGCATCGTCCAGGGTGGCTTCGGCACCAACTTCTCGCACCTTCTCTCAGAGTCGGCGAAGCACGTCGCTCGGATCATGGAGACCTGCATCGACGAGGGCATCGAGGTGATCGAGCCTGAGGAGTCAGCTGAGGACGAGTGGCTCGCGGTGCTCCACTCCGTCGGGATCGGTGGCGCGCGCTACTTCCAGGCCTGCACGCCGAGCTTCTACAACTCCGAGCAGCAGGCGATCGACGAGCGGGCGGCTCGGAACCTGACCTACACCGGCAGCCTGCTCGACTACATCGGCTATCTCGAGCGGTGGCAGGAGACGCCGGACTTCGCCGGCGTCAAGGTGGTCCGGTCGACCGAGCAGAGCTAGCGGCGGCGACCCTGGAGGGTCGCCCTAGGCTTGGGGTCGTCATCTCCCCCTGACATCGAGGACCCTCTATGCCCCTGTCCGCACGCGGCCTGCTGCACGAACGACGTCGCTGGATCGCTCTGATCGTGGTGTGCTTCGCCATGTTGATGAACACGCTCGATCAGACGATCGTCAATGTTGCCCTGCCAACCATCCAGCACGATCTGCACTTCAGCCAGGCCGCGCTGGCGTGGGTGATCGACGCCTACCTCATCACCTTCGCCGGCGCCCTCCTGCTCGCCGGTCGTCTCGGTGACCTCATCGGCCGCAAGAAGGTCTTCCTCTTCGGGGTCGGGCTCTTCACCATCTCGTCCGCCGCTTGTGGAGCCGCCAACTCTCAGGCTCTCCTCGTCGGGGCGAGGTTCGCCCAAGGACTGGGCGCAGCGCTGTCGTCGTCGGTGATCCTGGCCATCATCGTGGCCGACTTCCCGATCCCGAGGGAGCGAGCCAAGGCGATGAGCTCGTACATCATCGTCGCCGTCGGAGGCGGGTCGCTTGGCCTGCTGGTCGGGGGCTACGTCACCCAGGCGCTCAGCTGGCACTGGATCTTCTTCATCAACATCCCGATCGGCCTCATCACGTTCCTGTTCGGGGTCGTGCTGATCGACGAGAACACGGGGCTCGGGATCCGGGCGGGCGTCGACATCGGCGGCGCGGTGCTGAGCACCGCAGGCTTGATGCTGGCGGTCTACGCCATCGTGAGCTCCACGCAGTATGGATGGTCGTCACCGCACACCCTGGTGCTCGGTGCAGGTGCGGTGGTCCTGCTTGCCGGCTTCATCGCACTCGAGACTCAGCTCAAGAACCCCATGATGCCGCTCCAGGTACTTCGAGCCCCCGGGCTCTTGACCTCGAGCATCGTGCGCGGCCTGATGGTCGTCGGGATGTACAGCACCTTCTTCATCGGCGTCTTGTACTTCCAGCACGTCCTGGCCTTCGACCCAGCTCGCACCGGGCTCGGGTTCCTCCCGCAGACGCTCATGGTCGCGGTGATGTCCGCTGGGCTCACCACCCGGATCATGGGACGGCTCGGTGCGAAGGCCACAGCCATCGGCGGCATGGCCATCGTCACGATCGGTCTGGCGCTGTTCGTCTGGTCGGGCCCCCACACCCACTACTTCCCGCAGATCTTCGTGGCGGTGCTGCTGATCGGCTTCGGTGCCGCCACTGCGTTCACGCCATTGCTCACGATCGCCCTGGCGTCGGTGCCCGCCAAGGACGCAGGCATCGGCTCGGGGATCGTCAACGTCTCGCAGCAGGTCGCTGGCGCTCTCTCGGTGGCGGTCTTGGGCGCTGTGTCGGCAAGCCGGACCACGGCACTGCTCGCGGCAGGCAAGTCCGAGATCAACGCCCTCGACGGCGGCTATCGCCTGGCATTCATGGTGGCCCTTGCCAGCGTGCTGTTGGCGATCGTTCTCGGCATGCTCCTGCTCAAGCGGCCAACCGGGGAGGCCGCCTCGTCTGCCGCCGGTGACGAGACCTTTGAGGCGGAGTCCGAGACGATGATCGCCGAGGTCATGTGATCCGAATCGGCCTCGCTGGTCCGCCGGTGCAGGCGGCGATCTTCCCGGTGCTCGTCGCTTCGTCGTAGGGTCGCGGTGTGCAGTACCTGGTCCTCTTCGCGATCGTCTTCGGGATCAACCTGCTGCCCGCATTCGGACCGCCGACGTGGGCGGTCCTCGTCTTCGCTCGCCTGCACTGGCACCTCAACCCAGTTGCCCTGGTCGTCCTCGGCGCGATCGCTGCCATGAGTGGTCGCTACCTCCTGGCTCGGGCTGCGCGCCACTTCAAGGACCGCATGCCTGAAAGGCTCCAGTCGAACCTCGAGGACGCCAAGACGCTGATCGAGCGAAAGCGGGTCGGGGCAGTCGCCCTCTTCGGTATCTTCGTGATCTCGCCCCTGCCATCAGCCCAGCTCTTCTTGGCCGCCGGACTCCTTGACCTGCCGCTCGGCTTGCTGACGGTCGCGTTCTTCTTCGGTCGCCTCGTCAGCTACTCCCTCTACGTGAGCGCAGCCACCCTGGCTGACCAGCACCTCGGGAACATTCTGGGCAAGGTCTTCGGCTCGCCGTGGTCGATTGCGCTCCAGGTCCTGCTGCTCGCCGCGGTGTGCGTCCTGCCGTTCCTCAATTGGCGTCGGTTCCTCGGCGAGCCTGCCCGCACGTGATTCGTGCCCGAGGAGGCACGTCGCTGGCCGCTTCCATGTCCGACGGAGCGGTGGGCCGGAGCGATGCCCTT
>CAITOG010000243.1 GCA_903893955.1 uncultured Actinomycetes bacterium | reverse complement strand
GGCGTGAAGCCCTTGTTGGCGAGCTTGCGCATCCGGGTGTGCTTCGGAGGATCCATCGCCAGGAATGACATGGTCTGGCTGGCGTGGGGCCCATACGCGGACGGATCCAGCGAGACGCCATTGGCGTTGGAGAAGCCGTCGATGTCCCGGAAGGCGGCCAGCACGTCGACGTGGCGAGACAGCGCCCAGAAGTCGAACTCGTCGTTTCGATACAGCGGCGCCTCTCGGCGAAGACGCTCATAGATCGGATAGGGGTCTTCGTGGAAGGCATAGTCGTAGGGGCTGAAGAGGCTCACGTGGCGTCCCCTGCTCTCGCCCCAGCAACGAGCAAGCGAGTGGCGCGTGCTGCGAACGCAGCGACCTCGTCGTAGCCCATGTGCCCCATGCCCGCGGAGAGCAGGCTGCCGAAGTAGGTGGTGGCAATTACTGCGACCGCCTCGTCGTCGCACTCGCCTGCGGCAGCCACACGCAGCCGACGGTAGACCTCTGTGCCGATCGCCTCTCGCAGCTTCGCGACATCCACGTTCGAGCTGAGGAGTGCCTGGGTGCACGCGGCGATCAGCGCCGGGCTTCCCACCGACAGGGCGCTCAGCGCGTCCACTGCACCAGCGACCCGTGCAGCCACATCGACCTCGAGGTCAACATCTGGGACCGGAGCGCCAAGCACCCGGGCCCAGAGGATCTCAGCCAGCAGGTGATCTTTCGAGCTCACGTAGGTGTAGGCGGTCGCCGGCGCCACGCCTGCTCGCTTCGCCACCGAGCGGACCGAGAGCCGGTCGTAGCCGACCTCTTCGACTTCGACCTCTGCGGCGGCGAGCAGCGCACCCATCGATTCGACCTGACGCTCGGAGAGCTGGCGGCCAGTCGGCCGAAGCGCCACGACCATCATGAGGGTGACCCGGGGGCAGACGGGATGTGGGGGGTACCGTCTCGCATCGGTGGGTACTCGAAGGTCGCTGCCGTCGTCATCCGGACGATCTTGGTGATGTCGGCCTCAGGAAGCGTCTCGTTGTCCTCATCGATGGTCACCTCCCACCGACAGTGCGGGGCGCGATCAGAGGGGACGCGAGGTGGTCGGTGCACGTGGGAGATGTGCGCCTTGGGGTTGACCGCCTGGGCGGTGTAGTCGAAGGTGCCGTCTTCGATGTGGTGGCACATCCCGGTGACCATCGAGTCGCCCCACGGCTCTGCGTCCATGAGTGCGCCGCAGTAGGCCAGCTCGAAGAAGCCGTGCCGCTCATCGACCACCTCATAGCGCACGTCCATGTAGTGGTGCGGGAAGCCCGGGTCGAGCTGGAGGACCTTGAAGATGGCCTCGATGCCGTCGCCGTGCACGTTCATGATGCGGCGAAGGCGCTCGCCGTAGACCGGACTTGCCCCCCGCCACTCCTCGATGGCGAGCCGATTCACCTCTGCCCCGCCATGGCTGATGCCGATCGCTGCGCACATGGATCGATCCAGGAGGTGGACGATCTGGGCGAACTCGCGCACCAGCCGCACCAGCGCCTCCTTCGAGAGATCTTCGTAGCGGAAGTCTGGATCGAACGGTCCCGAGTAATCAGGCAGGTCTCTCAGCGAATCGGTCATGGCTCCCCCTCCGTCGACCACGCGATCAGACTACAGTCCAGACACGTGTCCATGCTTGAGCGCCGTGCGGCGGCTGCGGCGAAGATGGGTGATGACGAGGAGCCAAGGGGGGCCACGGTGAGCCAAGGGGAAACGACGCGAGCAGGGGTCATCGGCCTGGGCGACATCGGTGCCGGAGTGGCTGCGAGCTGCATCGCTGCCGGGGTGCCCACCACGGTCTGTGACCTTCGCCATGACATCCTCGACTCATTCGCTGACCGAGCCACGACGACGACCAGCGCAGCTGAGCTGGCACGCCAGAGCGATGTCATCGTCGTCGCTGTCGTCAACGACGCCCAGGTCGAGGCGGTACTGGCTGGAGAGGGCGGTGCCTTCGAGGGGATCCAGCCCGGCACGGTGGTCGTGGTCGTCTCGACCATCAGCCCTCCGACGATCGTCGCTATGGCGCAGGCCGCCAGCGAGGTCGGGGCGTCGCTCATCGACTGCGGTGTCTCCGGCGGCCCCGCTGCGGCGAAGAGCGGCGAGCTCATCGCCATGGTCGGGGGCGACACCGCCTCGATCGAGGCAGCTCGTGATGTCTTGGACGCAATGAGCTCGCTCGTGGTCACCATGGGTGGGCTCGGGACTGGCCTGATCGCCAAGCTGGCGCGCAACGTGGTGCAGTACGGCGGCTGGCTCGCGGCCTACGAGGGCGCCCAGATCGCTGAGGCTGCTGGCGTCGAGCTGTCCAAGCTGGCCACGGTCATCCGGGCTTCCGACGCCAAGATCGGCGGCGCTGCGACACTCCTCCTGCGCCCGACCGTGGCCCAGTTCGGACCAGACGACGATGCCGGCTTCATCGCCGCCATGGCTGCGGGCGCGGCGCTGGCCAAGAAGGACCTGCTCGCGGCGCTCGCCACCGCCCAGCACCTCGGCCTCGACCTTCCCGGGGTAGAGGTCGCGAGCAGCTCGATCGAGCATGTCTTCGGTGTTGCGGAGGTGGAGGGATGACCATGAGCGAGATCAGAGGCGAGGAGCGACTCCTCATCGACGGCGTGCTGCGCCCCGCCAGGAACGGGAAGGTCTTCGAGACGATCAACCCAGCGACCGAGGAGGTGCTTGGCGTCGCTGCTGATGGTGACGGCGAGGACATGGACGAAGCAATCGCCGCTGCGAGGCGAGCCTTCGACGAGAGCGGGTGGGCGACCGACACGGCGCTCCGGGTCAGGTGTCTGCGCCAGCTCCATGATGCTTTCATCGCCCACGCGGATGAGATCCGGGCAATGACCGTCGCCGAGG
>CAITOG010000242.1 GCA_903893955.1 uncultured Actinomycetes bacterium | reverse complement strand
GTTCGTGGTGCTCGACTCGGCGATCGGCACCTTCGGCTTCCTCGGTGACGACGAGGCCCTGCTCGCCGTCATCCTGCCCGGCACGCGCCACAGAGCCCCCTCCGCTAATCCGCGAGGCCCCGCGCTCGACGCAAAGGCGCAGGTGGCGGAGTACCTCGAGGGCCGGCGCACGCACTTCGACGTGCCGCTCGCCGTCGACGGGACACCGTTTCAGCGCGCAGTGTGGGCGGCAATCGAGACCATCCCCTATGGCGAGGTGCGCTCGTATGGCGAGATCGCAGACCTGATCGGTCGCCCCCTCTCGGCGCGCCCGGTGGGCCAAGCGGTCGGTCGCAACCCGCACCCGATCATCCGACCGTGCCATCGCGTCGTCGCCGCAGCTGGGATCGGTGGCTACGACGGGCGACTCGACACGAAGCGAGCGCTGCTCGACCTGGAGGGATCCCTCTCGCTGGCCGAGGGTGGCTCCCTAGCGTCGGTCTAGAACCGCACGGGCGGCACGCTCGCCTGAGGCCAGTGCCCCCTGGATCGACGGGGTGGCGACATGATCTCCCGCGACGAGGACGCCATCGTGATCGATCACCGGTGCGAGGTCGAGCGGCACCAACATGGCCGGAAGGGCGTGCGTGATCGTTGAGGTCGCGATGAGCTCGAGCCCCGATGCTCGAACGTCGAGGAGCTCGCCTGCGCGCGCCAGCACCGATCCCTCGTCGAATCGACCCTCCGCCCCCAGCAGCGACAGAGCGAACAGGGATCGTCCGGGCGGCGCGTAGCTCGGGGCTGCTGCTGACATGTCCACCGCGTTGACGACCGGTGAGTCGGTGGCGTCGAGCACCAGGGTGGCGCCGGTTCCTGCCGGCTGCGGGCTCGAGAGCCACAGCGTGGTCACCGATCGCATCGTCGCTACTCGGTCGAGATGCAGCAGACCAGCCGCGGTCGTCGGATCGGTGGCGACGACGACCGACGAGGCGTCGAGCTCTTCGCCGTCCAGCAGCGTCACCCCTTGTGCGGTCACCGCGCCCACCGGCGCACCTGTCCGCAGCGTCCCTGCCGGGAGGGATGCGGTCATCTGCTCTGGGATGGCTCGCATGCCTCTCGAGGGGACCCCTGGCACGCCTCGGACGAAGCTCGACAGCAGCAGGGCGACGAGGTGCCCGGAGCTCGCCAGGCCCTCCTCGAGCAGGACCCCGGTCAAGAACGGTTCGAGCAACGACGTGGCGGTCGCCTCGTCGATGCCGCGCGCTTCGAGCCACGCGAGTGCCGGCTGGTCATGCCCCTTGAGCGCCGAGCCTGGCCCGAGGAACCGGAGTCGGGCCAGCAGCATCCCGAGCGCGAGGCGACCCTTGACGGTGCCAAGCGGTGCGACGAGCGCTCCTGGTGCGCTCAATGGTCTTCGGAGCGGGTCGGCGAGCCTCGTCCTCCTGGTGTCATCCACGATGAGCGCGCCAGGTTCGAACCCGCACAGCTCGAGCGCGGCCAGATCGAGCGACCGGCGAGCCTGGGGATAGGCGGGGTTGAGCAGCTGGAAGCCCCGGTCGATGATGAAGCCGTCCACCTCATCGCTCGTCACGCGTCCGCCGGGACGATCGGATGCCTCGAGCACGATGGCCTCGTGGCCGTGGCGAACCACGACCTGCGCGCAGCGCAGACCCGCGAGGCCGCCGCCGACGATCAGCACCTTCGAGCCGCGTGACATGCCATCAACCTAGAAGCCACGCTTCGCCAGTCGGCCGATGTGCGAGGCTCACCTGGACGATTTCAAGCCGGGAGGGGCGAGGCATGGCGAGTGGGCAGATGGTGGGACAGGCATTCGACCTCAACGGGAAGGTGGCGGTCGTCACCGGTGCCGGCAGCGGGCTGGGTCGCTCGAGCGCCGAGATCCTCGCCGACGCCGGTTGTGCCGTGATCTGCGCAGACGTCGATCGAGAGTCAGCCGAGGCCACGGCGGCGGTGATCGGTGCCGCAGGTGGGACCGCAGCCGGCGTCGCAGCCGACGTCGCCGACCAGACCGTCCACGGTCACCTGGTCGAGCTCGCCAAGAGCTTCGGCGGCCTCGACGTGTGGGTGAACTCTGCTGGCGTGATGGCCGAGGACAAGGTCTTAGACCTCGCTGAAAGCGACCTCGATCGCCTGATCGCCGTCAACCTCAAGGGGACCTTGTTCGGCTGCCAGGCCGCCGGTCGTCAGATGGCGGCGAGCGGCGGTGGCTCGATCGTCAACATGTCGTCCGCTGCGATGCTGGTCCCGTCGCCCCGAGTGGCTGCCTACGCCATGACCAAGGGAGCGGTGGTCCAGCTGACGCGAATCATGGCCCTCGAGGTCGGCAAGCTCGGCGTCCGAGTGAATGCGATCGCACCAGGGTTTGTCCCCACCAAGATGACGAGCCGTTACTACCTGCGACCTGACGGAACCGAGGACGAGGCGATGAAGGCCGCCGTCCTTGAACCGATGGCGAAGTTCGCCCCGCTGAAGCGAGTCGGTGAGCCAGCTGACATCGGCTTCGCCGTGTTGTACCTCGCCTCACCGGCCTCGAGCTACGTCACTGGACAGATCCTGTCCCCGAACGGCGGCATGGCCATGCACTGACCCTCGGTGGCAGTGCCACTCAGCGGGTGTAGAGGATCGCAGCCACGCCTGGGGCGTGTTCGACGACGCTGGTGCGCTGCCAGCCTCGATTCGTGAGCGACCGCATCAGCTGCGAGGGCACGATTCGATCGGCTGCTGCTCCCGTCAGGTGCACGGTCGACGGGCTGAGGGTGGACGCCGTGCTGACGAAGAGCCACAGACGCCGAATCGAGTGTGGGAGGGACCACAACCCTCGAGCCGTTGGCACATCTGTGACGATTCCCCGGCGATCGGTGACAGCGGTGTCCGTCTGGGCCACTACCCGCGGGTTGTCGAACGTGACCCAGTAGCCGATGGTGGTCGAAGCCGGGTTGTCTCTGCTCACGTGCACTGTGAACGCACTGATGCCGTCGAACGCCCAGGTGTAGGTGTTGCGGAGGGTCACGATCACTGCGGTGTCGGGTCGGTGCTGCCAGGACCACGCCGCCGGCAGCGAGTTCAGATCCTGCGCGGGATACCACGATGCCTCGTGCCACGCGACTGCGATACCAACCGTCGAGGCGACCACAGTGCAGACGCTGAGGGCGACCCTCGCCACGGATGTCCGTCGAAGCGCTGCGGTCACCTCCCTGGCAGCGGTCGCTATCACGACGGCGATGCTTGGGTAGAGCACCAG
>CAITOG010000241.1 GCA_903893955.1 uncultured Actinomycetes bacterium | reverse complement strand
CCTGCTCGTCAGACTCACTTGCGATCACGAGCTCGGACACCCACTGCGCGAACGCCTCGCGTGGTCCGACTCTTGAATCACCGGTCCGAGCGTCGAGCCGCTCGCGCGCCCAGGCGCGGACCACTCCTGGAACGCGGAACTTGAGGTCCTGCGATGCGGGCTCGATCTCGACGAGGTGACCCCGTATGAGCCCCGAGAGACAGTTCAGTAGTTCGGCTTCAACATTTTGTTTTCCCCGTGTGATCAGGGCCGGGCGCATGGTCGCAACGACGTCGTCTGCCGTGAATGCGCCGGCGAAGAGCGAGGCGTGCATGAGGAGCTCGACCGAGGGGTCGCCGAGCGACGAGACGTACCAGTCGAGGCAACTTCGAAGCGAGGTATGGCGCTCAGCGTCCGGATCTGAGCACCGCACGTCGTTGAGGATCCCATGCAGCCGATCTGCGATCTGATCGACGGTGAGGATCGATGTCAGTGCCGCCACAATGTTGATCGCCAGCGGGTTGCCTCCCGCCGCGTCGCAGATCTTGAGTACCGGATCCAAATTGACGTCGGTCAGCGCGAAGCCGGGGCGGGACGCTCCCGCGCGGCGGACGAAGAGTCGCACGGCGCCATAGTCCGATGCGTGCTCGACATTGACTCCACTGCTGCGGGGCGGCACGGCTAGAGCCCTGCGCACGAGCACGCCTTCTGAGCGTTCATCGATGCCCCGGCACGCTGTGACGAGTATCCGAGCGCGCGATGAGCGTTCGAGCAGGTGGTCAGCCAACTGCTTGCACGGCAGGGTCACGCGGTCGGCATTGTCGAGGAGCAGCAGCACGTCGTGCTCGATGAGCTCGTCGAAGATTCCCGTGAGCGATCCGGCCTCTCGAGCCCCACCACCGAATAGGTCCAAGAGTTTGTCGAGCAGCGCCTGCTCATCGCCGACATCAGCCAGGTCGGCGACGTGCAGACGAAACCGGCGCTGCGCGGCCCATCGTGCGGTTGCCAGCATCGCAATTCGTGACTTGCCCACACCCGAGAGACCCTCGACCGTGACCACTTGGTGATCGTCAAGTAATTGGAGCAGCGCGGTGACGTCGTCGGCAACATCGATGAGCTCGTCGGGATCTTCTCCCTCGTCGGTGCGCGACCGTGCAGTCTGTGGCGGCGCTGTTGCTAGGAGCAGATCGGTCTCCAGTGCGCGCAAGGTCGGTGACGGCGCGATGCCGAGTCCCGTGTCGAGCCGCGCATCAAAGTCCCGGTAGACCGCCAGCGCTTCAGCCGTCCTTCCGACTCGGTGGAGTGCGATCATCAACTGAGCAACACGGCGCTCTCGGAGGGGCTGAGCCGCGAGGTTGGACCGCAGCGTCGGGATCCACAGTTCGTGCTGGTCGAGCTCGAGTTTGATGTCGGCCTCGAGTTCCTCGCACCCGAGGTGCAGTTCGACCAAACTCTCGAAGCGACCCAGTGCGTGGGTATGGGCATCCTCGAACGGATCTCCCCGCCAGAGCTCGAGTGCCTCGCGCACTTGTGCTTCGGCT
>CAITOG010000240.1 GCA_903893955.1 uncultured Actinomycetes bacterium | reverse complement strand
CGACAGGCTCGACAGGCTCGACAGGCTCGACAGGCTCGACAGGCTCGACGAGCTTTATCTCCTCGGTCACGGTGACGGGCGCCACCACGCCGGGCACAGCACTCACCCAGGGAGCTGGTGGCAGCGGCGGCTCGACCGAGAAGCTGACCCAGGGCACCACCTTCACCGCCGGCAGCACCAAGGACGTCGCCGTCATCGGCACATCGTTGGCCAAGGCGAACAAGCTGAAGGTTGGCTCAACCTTCACCGCCTGGGGCACGACCATCACGGTCATCGGCATCTACAACGCTGGCTCGACCTTTGCGAACGCCGGCGTCCTCATGCCGCTCGAGACCGTTCAGAAACTGTCGGGCAACGTCGGTGCCGCAACCGGCGCCACGGTCATCGCTGACTCGGTCGACAACGTCGCCTCGGTCACCTCACAGGTCAAGGCAACCATGGGGTCGAGCGTCAACGTGATCTCCTCCCAGCAGCTCGCCGAGTCACAGCTGAGCCCGCTGAGCAGCGTGGCCACCATCACGCTCTGGACCCTCATCGCCGCGCTTGCGGCGGCCGGCCTGATCGTGCTGGCCACCATGGTGATGATCGTGCGAGAGCGTCGACGTGAGATCGGTGTCTTGAAAGCGATCGGCGCCTCGAGCTCCTCGGTGATCCGTCAGTTCATGGTCGAGGCGATCACCTTGACCGGCATCGCCGGTCTGGTCGGCCTGCTCATCGGGATCCTGGCCAGCAACCCCATCGCCTCGTCCCTCGTCTCGAGTCAGACCAGCTCGTCAGCCTCGAGCTTCGGCGGACCGCCGGGTGCTGGCAACGGCGGCTTCTTCCGACCCGGAGGTTCGACGGGTGGCGCGTCACCCCCAAGTGGCGTCCACACCGCACCGGGCTCAGTCGGACCTCCAGGCTTCTTCCACGGAGTCTCGAACACCTTCACCTCGATCCAGACCTCTGCAGGCTGGTCGACGGTGGTGCTCGGCCTCCTGGCCATCATCGTCCTCGCCGCCATCGCCAGCGCCGTGGCCGCCTGGAGCACGTCACGAATCCGTCCCGCTGAGATCCTGAGGAGCGAGTAATGCTGCGAGTCACCGACCTGACCAAGACCTTCACCACGTCGTACGGCGACGTGACAGCGGTCGACCACATGTCCTTCGACGTCGCGGACGGCGAGATCGTCGCCATCGTCGGCCCGTCAGGCAGCGGCAAGAGCACCCTGCTCGGCCTGCTCGGCCTGCTCGACGAGCCGACCAGCGGCTCGATCGAGGTTGGCGACCGCGACGTCAGTGAGCTCACCGCCACACAGCGGGCCGCCTATCGCTGCTCGACAGTGGGCTTCGTGTTCCAGAGCTACCAGCTCATCGCCAACCTCTCGGCCCTCGAGAACGTCATGCTCCCGATGGAGTACGCCGGTGTCGACAAGGAGGCCCGGCGCGAGCGGGCAGCTGAGCTGCTCGATCGGGTCGGGATCACCGGCGACATGCAGGCACGACGCCCGGGCCGACTCTCTGGAGGCGAGCAGCAGCGGGTCGCTGTCGCTCGAGCCCTCTCCAACGAACCCTCGCTGATTCTGGCCGACGAGCCGACCGGCAATCTCGAT
>CAITOG010000239.1 GCA_903893955.1 uncultured Actinomycetes bacterium | reverse complement strand
TCTGGCCGATTCCGATGACTGCGCAACGATTCGTCATGACTCCCCCTCGAGGACGCACACCAAGTTCTGCTGGAGCAGGGGTCCCTGCGACGCATGCGCCACGGCCCTCGTCGAACTCCCATCCCAGATCCGCGCTGCTGCCTCGCCGATGCGGATGAGGCCACCAGCCATGAGTGGATTCGCCGCCAGCGGACCGCCGGACGGATTGATCGTCGTCTCCTCCCCCAAACCGATCGCCTGACGGACGATCACCTCTTGGGGAGCGAACGGCGCCAGTAGCTCTGCAACATCGACCGGCCCATGGCCGACGCCGGCGACCTCGGCCGCCTTGGCCGTCGACGGCGAGGTCGCCAGATCACGGGCGCCGAAAGCGTGGGTCTCGATCCGGTGATCGATGCCGGTGATCCAGGCGGGCCGATCCACCACGTCGTACGCCCGGTCGCCCGCCACCAGGATGATGGCCGCAGCGGCGTCCGAGATCGGCGGCACCGTGTGCCGGCGCAGCGGCTCGACGAGGTAGTCCTCCTCGAGCAGCTCTGCCACAGGGATCTCGTTGCGGACCTGGGCGTTCGGGTTCTTCAGCGCGTCCTTGCGAGATCGGGCGGCGATCTCGGCGAACTCCACCTCGCTCGAGAGTCCTCGGTCGAGCAGCGCTCGCGCCTGGAGAGCGGCCAGCGAGATCTGATCAGGCCACAGGGGTCCCATCGTGTAGGGGTCGAGCTGCATGGCGAGCACCCGAGAGAGATCGCCGAGCGACGACTTGCCGAAGCCATAGACCAGCGCGGTGTCGATGTGACCCTCCTGGAGCTGCACCCATGCCTCGTAGAGCGCCCAGGCCGCATCCATCTCGACGTGGCTCTCTGACTTGGGCGGCCACACACCGATGGCGTCGAGTGCCATCACGAAGCTGAACGGGCCACCGATCAGGTAGTCCGTCGACCCTGAGCAGATGAAGTCGATGTCGTCCTTGGTCATCTTCGCCTTGGCGAAGACCTCCGAGATGACCGGCATCAGCATCTCGACCTCGTTCGCCTGGTCGACCCGACGCAGCGAGGGCGACTGGGCGAAGGCGGCGACAGCGACCGGACGGGTGCCCACCACGGGCTTGGGCGCGCTCACAGGTACTCCTTGTAGGTCTCGTAGTCGGCGTCAGGCTCGCCGGCGGGGCGGAAGTACTTCACGCTCGAGAGGTTCGGGGTGAGCTCCTCCTTGGGCACCCACACTGCCTCCACGCGCAGGCCCATGCGGACCTCGTCGGTGGGGATCTCCTGGATCAGCCCCATGAACGAGATGTTGGCCCCGTCCAAAAGGATCTGGGCGCAGATGTAGGGGATCTCGATCGACTGGCCGGCGAAGGGCACGTTGACCACGCAGTAGGTGGTCACGGTCCCGGTGTTCGCCAGCTCGACGATCTCGTCGGTCGCCACGCCGTCGGTCGGGCACGACCCACCGGAGGGTACGTACACCTTCTTGCACTTGGGGCAGCGCTGGCCGATGAACTTGCCTTGGGCGTAGCCGGCGAGGGTCTTGGACTGGGACAGGCCGGCGGTGAAGTCGTAGTCGAGCTTGATCGGCGTCGACAGCATGGTCACCGGCTCGGTGGATTCGCTCGACATCTAGGCCTCCTCGGGGATGAAGCAGCAGAGGTCCTGCACCCGACCGATGCGCTCTCCGGCGGGCAGGAAGCTGGCGGTCACGCGCATACCGCTCGAGATCGAGCCAGCAGGAGCCTTGATCGGCGCCAAGATGGCAGTGTCAGCCCCGTCAGGGGTCACGAGCGCCCAGGCGAACGGCTCCGACAGTGGTGCGTCCTCTCGGGGGTCAGCCACCCACGCCCACGTCACCACGGTCCCACCGGGTCCGACCTCGACGAACTCGTTCGTCTCGTCACCGGTCAGCGGGTCGTACTCGGTCGGCGGGACGATCACCCGGCCACCGGTCCCCTTGGTCCCGACGATCCGTCCATCTCGAAGTCCGGTCAGGTAGGCGCCCACCACAGGGCCCACCGAGCGGACGTAGGGATACTCGAGGACGTGTGGACTGCGATAGATGTCGACGACGTCAGCCATCTGTGCCCCCCTTTCAGCTCATCCGAGCGCTACGAGCGCTCACCACGGCGAGACTAGAACAGATTCTAGTTCTGGTGCCACCGCTCGGAACGGGCGAACAGAGCGTTCGATCTGTGCTCAGGCCGTGGCGACCGGCGGCTCGAGCTCGCCAGCCTGGTCGAGCAGCTCAGCGATGAACTCTGGGTCCGAGAGGATCGGGCGATCGGCCAAGAAGAGCTTGCCGTAGCGCTCGAAGTACATGAGCTGCTTGCCGAGCAGGAAGTAGCCACGATCGAAGTCGCTCATCAGCCCGCCGCCGTCGAGCGCCATCTTGTGGATCCTGCGCTGAAGGCGGATCCGCTTGATCAAGCCTCGAAGCGTCAGCTTCTGGAACTCCACCCCGTGCGCCTTCGCCACCTCGACCTGGGTGGCGTTCATCATCTCGGCGAAGCTCACCTCGCCGAAGGGCTTCAGCAGCACTGGTTCGATCATCGCCCTCATGAACGCCGCCAGCTGCGCCTCGTCCATGCCCATCGCCTCGCCGATCGCGGGGCCATAGGTGCGGATGAGATGCCCTGTCACATCATCCCACGCGGCGTCATCGCCGAGGACGGCCGCGAGCATGCGACAGAGGAACCAGTGCGTCTCGGCGTC
>CAITOG010000238.1 GCA_903893955.1 uncultured Actinomycetes bacterium | reverse complement strand
TGCTCCTCTTCAACGGGCTGATGGTCCTCTGGCACATCCCTGCGGTCTTCGACGCCGCCGGTCGCCACGAGTGGGTGCACACGTGGCTGATGACGCCGAGCTTCGTGCTGAGCGGCTACCTGTTCTGGCGCGTCATCCTGCCCAGCCATCCGGTCAAGGAGCGTGGCTCGCTCAAGGTCCAGACCCTCAGCGTGATCGCAACAGCCTTCGTCATGTTGTTCCTCGCCATCTCTATGGCAGTGCTCTCTCGAACCGCCTGGTATCAGATGAACATCGAGATGCTCGGGCCATCCGAGGCATTCCACGATCAGCAGCTCGCCGCTGGCATCTTGTGGATCTGCGGTGACTTCTGGTCGATCCCAGCGCTCATCATCATCGTGCGCCGGGTGATCCAACGAGATGGCTCGCTGTCGGAGACCTTCGAGCGCTCGCTCGGTCGTGCCTGATCAGCTGGTGCCCTCGTCGTGTTCCTGGAGTTCGGCCAGATAGCGGTTCCACGCGATGAGGTCGGCATCGTCGCTCGCGGCGCTCTCGTCATCGACAGCGGGCCGTCGTGGGGGGGCGTTCGGATGGAGGAGCTTCCACCACATGTAGATGCCGAAGCCAGCGAGGATGGGCCACTCGAAGACGTAGGCCCACGAGAGAGAATTGCCGCCGATCGCTCGCGCCACCTCGATGATGAAGGCGGGGATGCAGATGGCCAGGCAGAGCACGAGGCCGAGGTGGACCCGAGCAGCGTCCTTGCCGGTCAGACGGTCACCGTCGGGACTCGTTGGCTGCTCGTGACGCTCGCTCACAGCTCGAACCGTACCTGCCGATCGATGAGCCGAGGTCCTTGACTCGATGCACCCAGAGGAGCAGAGTTCGCACCAGGCGAAGAACCGGCTCTTATGTCACTTTTATGGCATGCTTACGTTGCTCTAGTTTCGAAGGTCGAACAAGAAGGGGGGTGGAACCGTGAAGAAGACGTTGTGGACGATCGCAACCGTCCTCATCGGAGCGGCGCTCATCGCCGTGGTCGGTCTGGGCTTCCACAGCCAGTTCTACAAGGCCAAGGTTGGATGGACGAAGGCCCAGGCTGCGGGGACGGTCACGTTGGCGAACGGACAGGTCGTGCCGCACGTCGTTCTCAAGCTTGACAGCTTCCCTGACTCCTCGGGGATGTTCAATGGTGTGCCGATCCACAAGGGTGGCAACCCGGGGTGGCCTGCGTACGGCCCGTCGAACGAGTACTCGATCCCCGCCCACGCCCTCGTCACGGTGGTCTGGGACCAGCGTGACTCTGGTGGCCAGATCAACAATCCCTACTTCGCCATCCCTCACGGCACGGTCGGACCGATCACGCTGAACGGGAAGGCGATCAACCCGAGCGTCGGGATCGACCCGAGCAACGTGGGTCACACGTTCACCGTCAGGGCGGTGCCCGGGTACAACCCCAACTTCTTCCTCAGCGTGGCGGCACCAGCCGACGGGGACAACCCGGATGACTCGACGGCGCCGCAGGTCATGAAGTTCTCGTTCGTCTCGCCGTCGAAGGGGCTCTACGCCTGGAACTGCGAGTTTCCTTGTGGCACGGGCATCGGAGGTTTCGGAGCTGTGATGGGTTCATATGGATACATGTCGGGGTACCTCCATGTCGTCTGATTCCACGCACGAGTTCCACGAGGAAAAGCGCGACGAGATCGCGGAGCAGATCAACCCCTTCTTCCACGGCGGTCCGATCGTGCAGCGTCCGATCTTCAAGATCGGCATCATCTGGGCCATCCTCACCATCATCGGTGTCCTGATCGGACTCTTCGCCCCGGTCCACCTCCTCGACGGCGTCAGCGCCGCTGAAGGTCACGACGTGCTGCTGACGATCATCGTCTTCACGGTGACCGCGGCCCCTGTTGCCGCGCTGGTCTACGCGATCGCCATTTACAGCCTGCTCGCTTGGCGCAAGCGCCAGCCGGCAGACGGTGCAGCCCCGCCCGACGGTCCGCCGATGCGCGGGCACGCGGTCACCTCCGCGCTGTGGCTCGGCGGCTCGGTGGTCCTCGTCCTGGTCCTGCTCATCTGGGGGATGTCGGAGCTGGCGTCAGAGCAGTCCCAGCAGACGAACGCCATCCGCGTCAATGTGATGGGCCAGCAGTGGCTCTGGACCTTCTCCTACCCTGGCACCAAC
>CAITOG010000237.1 GCA_903893955.1 uncultured Actinomycetes bacterium | reverse complement strand
GCCGCCCCTGCGCCTGTCGTCGGCATCCTGGCCGACCTCGGCGTCAGCTCTCCCCAGCTCGATCGTGCCGAGCGAGGCTTCTCCTTCGCCCAGGACGGCCCCCTCGACATGCGGATGGACCCCACCTCGGGCCGAAGCGCGTCTGCGCTGCTCGAGTCGATGGACGAGCACGAGCTCACGGCTCTGCTGCGAGAGAACGGCGAGGGGCGCCATGCGCGACGGATCGCCCGCGCCGTGCTGGCCGCTCGACCGATCGCCACGACGCAACAGCTCGTCGACGTGATCGACCGAGCCGTCCCTCGTGCTGGGCGGCGAAAGGGGCACGTCGCGGCACGTGCCTTCCAGGGACTCCGCATCGCAGTGAACCGTGAGATCGATGAGCTTGGGTTGCTCCTCGACCAGGCGCCGAGCCTCCTCGCCCCGGGTGGTCGCCTTGCTGTGATCGCGTACCACTCTGGCGAGGACGCACTCGTGAAGCACCAGATGCGGGCGTGGGCCGATGGCGACTGCACGTGCCCCCCAGGCCTCCCATGTGTGTGCGGCGCCACCTCGAGCGGCATGCTGATCAGTCGCCGAGCGGTCGTTGCCACGCCGGAGGAAATCGTCCGAAACCCGCGAGCACGCAGCGCTCGCCTTCGGTGCTTCGAGGTTGGCAAGTGAGCGTCGCCACGGCACGGTCTGCTCCGGCTCGCCGCGAGTCCTCGAGAGAGGCACCGCGAAGAGAGCGCTTCGGTCTCATCGTCCGCCAGCGTGGCGAGCGTCGCCGTCGTGTCGCCGGCGTGGCGGCCATCGCGATCCTCGTCGCATCGCTGCTCGCTGTCGTCGTCGGTCACACGCTCCTCGCGCAAGGCCAGATCCGCCTGGGGAAGGTCGAGGCGGCCTTGACTGCAGAACAGGCTCGCAACAGCGCGACGGTGCTTCGGGTGGCCGCGCTCGAGACGCCATCGCGAATCCAGAGCGAGGCAAGCTCGCTGCAGCTGGTCCAGCCAGCCCAAGTCCTGCAGCTCGGCGCCGTATCTCTTGACGTCCCACTCGCTCCGATCAAGGTGGGACCAGTGGGCACAGGGGGAGCCGGATGACGCCACCGACCGCTGCGCCACCGCGTCGCCGGCCCCAGTCGCCGCCTCGACCGCGACCCGCCGCCCCGCGGGTGCCGAGGTCGGCCGCACCGCCGCCCCGACGTCCTCGACCCTCGCCATCGCAGGGTTCGGGCGGCGGTCGGTCCAGCACCGCACTGACTGTCTCGCGGCTCCGCTTCTTCAAGGTCGTGCTGCTGCTGGTCCTCGTCTTGATGGTGCTTCGGCTTGTCGACCTGCAGGTCGCTCGCCACCACCAGTACCAGCATGCGGCCAACCTCCAGCTTCGCCAGACCATCTCCCTGCCGGCGGTGCGAGGGGGCATCTTCGACCGCAACGGCGCAGTGCTGGCGATGTCGGTGCCCACCAAGGAGGTCATCGCTGACAACTTCCAGATCGCTCACCCGGTCGAGGAAGCGGCGGCGCTGGCTCCTCTCCTAGGCGTCCCGGCAGCCACGTTGACCAGCGAGCTCCAGCGACACTCGGGCTACGTCGTGCTCGACCAGCACCTCTCCACGGCGCGGGCAGCCACAATCGCCAAGGACAACTTCCCCGGCATCACGATGGTCGACACATCGTCGCGAACGGTTCCGAACGGACCG
>CAITOG010000236.1 GCA_903893955.1 uncultured Actinomycetes bacterium | reverse complement strand
CAGGGCCACCCGTCGCAGGCTGATCTCAAGGAGACGGTGGCGATCCTCAACAACCGAGTCGATGCGCTCGGCGTGTCTGGGGCACAGGTGCAGACCCAAGGCAGCAACATCGTCGTGACGGTGCCAGGGGTGAAGAATGCAAGGGCGGTGCTCGAGACGGTGGGTCAGACTGCCCAGCTGCTCTTCAGGCCGGCGCTCTGCTACGCCCCTCCGTTCGTGGGTGACAAGTCGAAGTACGCCGCCCCGGCGGGCACGCCGTTGCCGTCCTGCTCGGCGAAGTCCCAGCTCTCTCAGGCCAACCTGGCGGTCACCCCGAACAACTCGGTGAACGGCTACAGCTCGAACAACGTGCCAGCTGACACCGCTCTCGCCTCGTATCGCTCGACCGCACCGTCAGCTGACGCGGCGACGTCGACGGTCCTGCTCCCAGGGCTCACCGGTTCTGGGAGCCTTCGGTACCTGCTCGGACCTGCGCAGCTCACCGGTCACGCAGTGAAATCAGCGCAAGCGCAGCAGGACCAGACGGGTCAGTGGGTGGTCAACTACACCCTGACCTCGACCGGGTCCGCTGCCTGGGACAAGGTGGCGCAGGAGAACTTCCATCAGATCATTGCCATCGACCTCGATGGTGTCGTCCAGAGTGCCCCGTTGATCCAGCCGGGGTCGACCTCATTCTCGTCCTTCCAGGGACAGGGGCAGATCAGCGGAAGCCTGACGCAGACTCAGGCGGAGAACCTCGCACGGGCGCTTGAGTTCGGTGCGCTCCCTGTTCGCCTCACGCCACTGACTACCCAGACCATTTCGCCGACACTCGGCCACTCGTCGCTGGTCGCAGGTCTTGCCGCTGGGTTGGCAGGCCTGGCGTTGGTGCTGATCTACACGATCATCTACTACCGGGCACTCGGCCTTGTCATCGTTGCCGGCCTCGGCCTGACGGCGATGGCGCTTTGGACGATCGTCTCGGCACTCGGCCACACCACCTTCGCGCCCAGCTTCGACCTCGCGGGCGTGACAGGTCTCATCGTGTCGATCGGCATCACCGTCGACTCCTACATCGTCTACTTCGAGCGGCTCAAGGACGAGACGAGATCTGGACGCTCTGTCAGGACCAGCGTCGACCGAGGGTTCCAGTCTGCTTGGCGAACGGTGTTGGCTGCCGACTTCGTCTCGCTGCTCGCTGCAGTCATCCTGTACCTGATCGCCATCGGCGCGGTGCGCGGCTTCGCCTTCTTCCTCGGTCTCTCGACCATCCTCGACATCGTGATCACGTGGTACTTCACTCGACCGACAGTCATCCTGCTCGGTCGATCTGATCGGATCGCCGGCGCGCGCAGATTCGGTGTGGCACGAGGGCTTGCCGTCGAAGACGGTGAAGGTGACGAGCCAGAGGTCGCCGACGAGACGGTGCTGGAGAACGCATGAGCGACACGATTGCTTCAGACGCAGAGTCAACGGCCGCGCCGGCGACGACCACCAAGAGCGGCAATGTCTTCGGTCGGGTCTACCGAGGCCAGACGACCTTCGACTTCGTCGGCCGCCGCAAGGTGTGGTTCACGATCTCGATCGTCATCATCGCTGCCGGGATCGTGGCGCTGGGGGTCCGGGGACTCAACCTCGGGATCGATTTCAAGGGTGGTTCGTCCTGGGAGGTGCAGGCGCCTGGCGTGACGGTCTCGCAGGCCAACGCCGCTGTCGCCAAGGCCGGACTCACCGATCCGGTGGTCCAGGTGCTCGGCGGCAAGACGATCTCGGTCGAAGCCGACCTCAACTCGCAGACCAAGGCCCAGCAGGCAGCGACCTCGGCCAAGGTGGTGGCCGAGCTGGCGAAGGTGGCCGGGGTGGCGCCGAACCAGGTGTCTGCAAGCACGGTCGGACCGACCTGGGGAGGGGAGGTGACGTCGAGGGCCCTCTGGGCGCTCGCCATCTTCTTCATCGCCGTCGTCATCTACATCAGCTTCCGGTTCGAACCCAAGATGGCGCTGGCCGCGTTCATCGCCATGGTGCACGACCTGTTGATCACGATCGGCATCTACGCGATCTTCGGCTTCCAGGTGACGCCCGACACCGTGGTGGCAGTGCTCACGATCTTGGGCTACTCGCTCTACGACACCGTCGTGGTCTTCGACCGGGTTCGAGACAACGCCCGCTCCTTCGGGGCGTCTGGTCGGATGACCTATTCCGACATGGTCAACCTGTCGATGAACCAGACGCTGGCTCGTTCGATCAACACATCGCTCGTGGCGATCTTGCCGGTGCTGGCTGTGCTCGTGGTGGGCGCTGAGATCCTCGGTGCCACGACCCTGCTCAACTACGGCTTGGCGCTGTTCGTCGGGCTGCTGTCTGGTGCCTATTCGTCGATTTTCATCGCCAGCCCAGTCCTCGCAATGCTCAAGGAGCGAGAGCAGCGCTGGCGTGCCGTGCGCCAACGGCTCGACGCTCGTGGTGCCCGACCCGACGTGCTGACACCTGCTGCGGCCGCTCGAAGCGGCTCTGAGCGCTCCCAGTCGCAAGGGGTGGGGACCCAATCGGGGGTGATCCGACCAGGTTCGGCTGCAGCCCGGATCGCTGCGGGCGCTCCTGTCGTCGGTGATGCCCCAAGGCCTCGGAAGACGAAGTCGAAGAAGAAGCGCTGAACAGCCTGCGCAGCAGCGCCGGGTAGCGTTGGTCTATGGCGGGCGTTGCGAGGGTCGAGATCGGCGGTGACGCCACGACGGAGGCAGTCGACGAGCTGCTAGTCCCCGTGCTCGAGTCGTTCCGCCTGGCGCGTCCATTTGAGGACGTCTCGGTCATCGAGGCTGCAGCACATGCTTCGGCCCTTGCCCACGCCGGGCAGATGCGCCATTCCGGCGAGCCCTACATCACCCACCCTGTGGCGGTGGCCGGGATCGTGGCAGACCTCGGCCTTGACGCGGTGACGGTCGTTGCAGCGCTCCTGCACGATGCTGCCGAGGACACGGGTCTTTCGCTCAAGGACATCGAGGAGCAGTTCGGGGCCCAGGTGGCGCAGGTCGTCGATGGCGTCACCAAGCTCGATCGCTTGGCATTCGATTCCAAGGAGGCCCAGCAGGCGGCGACGGTCCGCAAGATGCTCATCGCCATGGCATCAGATTGGCGCGTGCTGATGATCAAGCTGGCGGATCGCCTGCACAACATGCGGACGCTGGCGGTCATGCCGGAGTGGAAACAGCGCCGGACCGCACAGGAGACCTTGGACGTCTATGCGCCGCTGGCACACCGACTCGGCGTCCAGCAGGTGAAGTGGCAGCTCGAGGATCTGACCTTCGCGACGCTGCACCCGAAGCGCTACGCCGAGATCGAGCAGATGGTGGCGTCGAGGACGCCTGAGCGGGACGCCTACGTCGCAGCGGTCATCGCAGAGTTGCGCGCCAGCCTCGATCAGGCGGGGCTGGCTGCTGAGGTGACCGGACGAGGCAAGCACCTCTGGAGCATCTACGAGAAGATGGTCGTTCGCGGCAAGGAGTTCGACGACATCTTCGATCTTGTCGGGCTCCGTGTCATCGTGGAGGACGAGCGGGACTGCTGGGGTGTCCTCGGGGTCATCCACGCGCTGTGGCATCCGGTCCAAGGCCGTTTCAAGGACTACATCAACACGCCGAAGTTCAACCTGTACCAATCGTTGCACACCACCGTGATCGGACCAGGTGGCAAGCCCCTCGAGGTCCAGGTTCGCTCCCAAGAGATGCACGCCAGAGCCGAGTTCGGCATCGCCGCGCACTGGAGCTACAAGGAGGGCGTCGGCTCGAAGAGCGAGATGGCGTGGATGCAGCGGATCACCGAGCTCGACTCGGAGACCACTGATCCGGTCCAGTTCCTCGAGTCGATCAAGATGGACCTCGAGCAAGACGAGGTCTACGTCTTCACACCGAAAGGGAGGGTCATCGCCCTTCCTGCCCGATCCACGTCGGTGGACTTCGCCTACGCCATCCACACTGAGGTGGGGCACCGGTGCATCGGAGCCAAGGTCAATGGCCGGCTCGTCCCGCTCGACACCCGACTGGCGAGCGCCGACACGGTCGAGATCTTCACCTCGAAAGCGGCTGCAGCCGGCCCCTCTCGAGACTGGCTCGGCTTCGTCACCTCGTCTCGGGCACGCAACAAGATCCGCCAGTGGTTCTCGAGGGAGCGCCGCGAGGACGCCATCGAGACTGGTCGAGAGGAGCTGACCCGGGCGCTGCGTCGAGAGTCGATGCCTGTCGCCACCTCGCTCAGCTCGGTGTCGCTCTCGCAGGTGGCCGAGTCCATGAACCTTGCCGACACAGAGGCGCTCTTCGCCCTGATCGGCGAGGGCCAGGTCTCGGCACAGTCGGTGGCGCAGCGGCTGTCGAAAGAGCTGCGGGGAGGTGCTGATGAGCAGCTGCCGACCACGGCGACTCGGACCTCTCGTGCACCTCGCCCCCTCGGACAGCGTGCCGGCGGCGTCTACGTCGAGGGACTCGACGACGTCATGGTCCATCTGGCCCGGTGCTGCACGCCGGTGCCCGGCGACCAGATCATCGGCTTCGTCACGCAGGGGCGAGGCGTCTCGGTGCACCGCACTGACTGCTCGAACGCAGCAGCGCTCTCGGCCCGTTCGAAGGAACGCTTGATCGAGGTCGAGTGGGACGCATCAGGCGAAGGTGTCTATCGCGCCACCCTCGAGGTCCAGGCATTCGACCGTGCACACCTGCTGGCTGACGTCAGCCAGGCGGTGTCAGAGCATCATCTCAACATCGTCGCTGCGCGCACTGCGACGACGGCTGACCGGGTGAGCAGGATGACCTTTGACATCGAGCTCGCTGACCCTGCCCACCTCGATGGCCTCCTTGGTTCGCTCAAGGCGCTCGACGGCGTCTTCGACGCCTATCGCCTGCTCCCCGGTGCGCGAGGCTGACACGGTGAGCGAAGAGAGCAGGGCACCAGTCGCCCCCACAGGAACCCACGACGTCATGCCACCCGAGAGCTCCCGCTGGGAGCGGTTCGTCGGGACGTTCGCGAGTGACGCGCAACGCTACGGCTTCGCCATGGTGCACACGCCGATGTTCGAAGACGTTCGGGTCTTCCATCGCGGCATCGGCGAGGGGAGCGACGTCGTCGGCAAGGAGATGTACGAGTTCACTGACCGAGGTGGCCGCCACCTCGCGCTTCGCCCCGAGGGAACCGCCTCGATCGTGCGGGCCTTCGTCCAACACCGACCGCCGACGCCGTGGCGCGCCTGGTACGTCACGCCCTCGTTCCGCTACGAGCGTCCCCAGGCTGGGCGGTACCGGCAGCACCACCAGGTCGGCGTCGAAGCCCTCGGCACCGACGACCCTGATGTCGATGTCGAGGTGATCACCTTGGCCGCCAAGTTCCTGGCCTCGCTCGGTCTCCACCAGGTCACGCTCATGATCAACTCGATGGGCGACCAGGAGTGTCGACCCGCCTACGTCGCCCTGCTGGAGGGGCATCTCGAGGCGCACGAGGCGCAGCTGTGCGACGAGCACCAGGAGCGCTGGCGGGCCAATCCACTCCGAGTCCTCGACTGCAAGAAGGCCGCCTGCATCGAGGTCACCGAGGTAGGCCCGTTCTTGATCGACCACCTCTGCGACGACTGCGCGCGTCATCACGAGCGCGTCCTTGCAGGGCTCGACGGGGCAGGTGTGCGCTGGGTTGCAGCACCTCGGCTGGTGAGAGGGTTCGACTACTACACCAAGACGACGTTCGAGTTCGCCTCGAGCGCCCTCGAGGGGGCGCAGAACGCCGTCGGCGGCGGGGGTCGCTATGACGGCTTGGTCGAGCTTTTGGGTGGCCCTGCGACGCCAGGCATCGGATTTGGGATCGGCATCGAGCGCACCTTGCTGGCCTGCGACGCCGAGGAGACCTTTGCCGTCGAGGCGCCTGTGCCCGCTGCGTTCGTCGTCGATGTGACAGGTGGGCTGGCGGCACGAGACCTCGTCCGGTCATTGCGCGAGCACGGGCTGTTCGTCGAGCGTGCGTATGACGATCGCTCGATGAAGGCCCAGTTCAAGGCCGCTGATCGCTCTGGTGCCCGAGT
>CAITOG010000235.1 GCA_903893955.1 uncultured Actinomycetes bacterium | reverse complement strand
GCCGTGATGGCCGTCGTCTACCTCGTCGGGGAGAAGGTCGCGGTGCTGCGGACCATGTTGCCGGTGCTCGCCGCGACGCTGGTCTCGCTGTTCGGCTTCGCCTTCCTCAACATCGCCCATGCGCACGGCGGGCCCGTCCTCGTCATGGTGCCGGCGCTCTTCGTCATGATCCCAGGAGACTTCCTCTGCGCGGCGGCGGCTGAGATCGCCGTTGGCCAGTTCACCGTCGGCACCATCCGGCTCGTGCAGTCGGCGTTCATCCTCGCCCAGCTCGCTGCAGGGGTCGTGATCGGCGCTGCGCTCTCAGGTGCTGGGACTGCCAGCCTCCTCGACTCCTCAACCGTCAACAACATCCCATGGGCAGTGACGGTGCTTGCGTGGATCCCCTTCACCCTCGGCATGGCCTTGACCTTCTCCGCACGGTGGCGTGACGTGGGATGGCTGCTCTTCGGCGTCTACCTTGCGTGGGGCGTCCAGCTGGGAGTGACCATCGCCTTCGGCTCAGCTGCGGGGACCTTCGTCGCTGCCGCCGTGCTGACCTTGGCGGGAGTGCTCCTGGCGCGTGGCGCTCGCCGACCCCCCAACCTGGTCATCATCCTCGGCGGGGTCTTCGTGCTGACCGTCGGCTCGATGGCGCTTCGAGGGCTCTCGACCCTTGCTGGCGGGCACATCCTCGAGAGCTTTCACGACTTCAGCGAGTTCGTGAAGATCGCTGGCAGCCTCTCGTTCGGCTTGATCGTCGGGACGAGCATCGGTGTCGCCGTGACACGTCGACGCAGCGCCCGGATCAACGCGGCGATCGTCGCTGAGCGTTGACGTGGTCCCCCTGCTGGATGGCAGCGACTCGAACGTTCCCCTCCCCGTCAGGGGTCGGTGACCTCACGGCATCGCGCCAGTGATGAAACTGCGTGACGGTCAGTCGATCCCGAACCAGGCCCGCACCTTGGCCTCATGGTCCACGTATGCCTCACCTGAGAGGTCGACGACCACGCGGTCGATCGTCCCACCCGTGAAGGCGAATGGCGCCTGGTATTCAGGCGTCACGGCTGAGGAGCTGTCGCGCCCGACGCAGATGCCATCCCCGGTAAGGCAGAAGTAACCGGGCTGCGTGATGATCGTCTCCTGGCCGACCTGGACGTCATCGACGTAGAGCGTCAAGAGACCCTCAGCGCCAGGCATGTCCGGGTTACTGCTCGGACCAGAGGCGGCGAACTCTGCGACGAGCACGTGGTCGCCGGGAGCGAGGTCAACGTCTGCCACCACATCCTGGAGCACCGAGCCGATCCAGTTGAAGGTGTAGCGAAGACGATGGTCCTTCACGTAGAGGCTGTGCCCGCCGGGGACACCACCTGCAGCCCAGATGACTCCCTCGGCGTCGGAGCTATCGATCGTGACACCGGCGGCGATCTTGTAGGAGCGCCCCGGGATAGCTGGACCCGCAGACTCGGGAACGTCGGCAGAGTTCGGATAGTAGATGTACTGATCTCGCACTGGCGCTCCTCGAGGGCGCTCTGAGAGAACCTGTTCGAGTGCGCTGCGATCATCCAGGGGCAGGCCGTTGTAGATGCCGGCGTAGTAGAACCACAGCGCCTTGAGCTCTTCGACCTTCTCAGGATTCTCCGCAGCAAGGTTGTTGGATTGCGAACGATCCACCTCGAGGTTGAAGAGCTCCCACTCGTCGCCGGCGAAGTTCCCCCAGCTCGAGAGTGGCGGGTGGACGGTCGAGGCCAGCCACCCTTCGTGGTAGATCGATCGTTGGCCCAGCATCGTGTAGAACTGCGTGCTCTTGCCTGGGACCGACGGGTCGGTCAGCGCTGCGGCGAAGCTCTCACCTTCGACGGGGCTCTGGAGATAGCCATTGATGGTCGCCGGCGGCTCGATGCCGAGGAGCGAGTAGATCGTCGGCACGATGTCGACCGCGTGGATGTACTGCTGTCGCGGCTCGTTGGAGGCAGGGATCTTCGCCGGCCACGAGATGAGGCACATGTCCGCCACGCCGCCTTCAGCGCCGGCCCACCGCTTCCAGTAGGGGAACGGTGTGTCGAGTGCCCAGGCCCAGCCGGTGTTGTAGTGGTTGTTTGAGGCAGGTGTCCCGAGCTCGTCGATGTGCGGCAGCGTCGATGCGGCGGTGTCAGGGACGCCGTTGAAGAACCGCCACTCGTTGAAGCTGCCGTTGGGGCCACCCTCGCCGCTCGCTCCGTTATCAGAGACGACGATGATCAACGTGTTATCGAGCTGGTCAGACTCCTCGAGGTAGTCGAGGACCTTCCCCAGCTGGTGGTCGTTGTATGAGATGTACCCGGCGAAGACCTCTGCCATGCGAGCGAAGAGGCGTCGCTCATCGTCGCTGAGTGTGTCCCAGGGGCGCACGGTGTCGAGCTGCGGCCAAGCCTGGCCATCTGGGCCGGTCCGCTCCGGCTCACCGTGCGGGTTGATCGCCGAGAGCAGCGTGCCCTCGGGGAGGAGCCCGAGCTCGATCTGCCGCTCGAGGATGCCAGCTCGGATCGCTTCGTAGCCGTCGTCGAAGACTCCCTCGTAGCGGTCCGCCCACTCGAGCGGGACCAGGTGAGGCGCGTGTCCCGCCTGCGGGGCGAGGTACATGAAGAAGGGCTTGTCCGGATCGATGACCTTGGCGTCTCGAATGAACTCGACAGCCTTGTCCGACATGTCATCGGCGAGGTGGTAGCCATCCTCCGGACGTGCCGGCGGCTCGATGGGATGGTTGTCGTAGACGAGGTCAGGGAAGTAGGAGTTGGTCTCGCCACCGAGCCAGCCGTAGAAACGCTCGAATCCACGTCCGAGAGGCCAGCGGCCCTTGTAAGCCGCGAGGTTGCACTCCTCACCTGGCGTCAGGTGCCACTTGCCGACGCAGTAGGTGTTGTAGCCCTGCCCTGCCAGAACCTCTGAGATGAAGCCGTTCTCGAAAGGGATGCGAGTCGAGATTCCAGGAAAGCCCGAGGCGAATTCGGCGATGGTGGCCATTCCGTTCGACGTGGCGTTTCGGCCGGTCAACAGCGAGGCCCTGGTCGGCGAGCACAGCGCGGTGGTGTGGAAGTTGGCGAACTTCACGCCACGCTCGGCGATCCGTGCCATGTTCGGGCACTTGACCGGGCCCCCGTAGGTGTCCATCGTGGCGAAGCCGAGGTCATCCCAGGCAATGATCAGGACGTTGGGCGAGCCCTCAGGTGCCGTCGGGGCGAGATACGGGGACCAATCGGGCTCGGAGTCCCGGATGTCGACGGCGATCTTGCCTCGGAATTGCTTCGACATGATTGGTGTTCTCCCTCGCTGCATCGGGGTCCAACGCGTTCAACGCAATGCAGCCCTGATCGGCGGCAGATGCGGTGGGCAATCTGTGGGCAACAGGCGACCTCGCATCGCAGGCACTGGCTGCCGGGCTCAGCGCTGATGGCACTGCTTCGCCTTCCGACCGCTCCCGCACGGGCATGGCTCGTTGCGACCCGTCTGAGCGATGATCTCCTTCACCTCGTCGGCGAAGCGTCCCTGTCGACGCAGCCCGGCCATCAGGCGCATTGCCCCGTCGATGTGCCCGAAGAACTCCTTGTAACTCGGACAGAGGTAGTTCAGGCCGCGCTCGCCGTCAGGCGTCATCGTGAACCGATTCTTGGGGCACTCGCCGTTGCAGGCGAATCGGACGTCGCACTCCTGGCAGTACCGGGGAAGATCGTCTCGTTTCGCCTGGCCGAAGGCGCGCTGCGCAGGCGAGGCGACGAGCTCGATCATGTGGGTGGTGCGGATGTTCCCGAGGAGGTAGTCGGGCTCGACAAAGTGATCGCATGAGTAGAGGTCACCATTGTGCTCAAGTGCGAGCGCATTGCCGCACGTCTCTGCGAACACACAGAGCGCTGGCGGGACGCCGAGCCAAGATGCAAGGGCTGCATCGAACTGCGAGACGAAGACGGTCCCGACATCTCGAGGGAGCCACTCGTCGAAGACTTTGTTGAGGAACAGTCCCCAAGCGAGTGGATCGACCGATCGATCGGTTACCTCGTCGCCCTCCTGGAAGCCGGTCTCGTTTGCTCGCTCGACGATCGGGATGAACTGGATGAACCTCGCCCCAAGGTCATCTCGGAAGTAGCGATAGACCTCGAGGGGGGCGTGCTGGTTGGCAGCATTGACGGTGCACAGGATGTTGAAGTCGACGCCATGATCTGTGAGTAGCTCCAACCCACGAAGCACCTTGGGAGAGCTGGCCTGGCCCCGCTTGTCGACGCGGAATCGGTCATGGAGCTCGGGTGGCCCATCGATGCTGATCCCGACGAGGAAGCCGTGTGCGGCGAACAGCTCGCACCACTCATCGGTCAAGAGCGTCCCGTTCGTCTGGATGGTGTGCTGGAGCACCTGCCCTGGCCCCCGGAGTTCCTCCGCGAGCTCGACAGCGCGCCGGAAGAACGCGACCCCCATGAGCGTCGGCTCTCCTCCCTGCCATGCCACAGTCACCTCTGTCTCTGTGGCGTGCGCTTCGAGAAGCTGGCGAATGTAGAGCTCCAGGAGGTCATCGCTCATTCGGAATCGATCGCCGGGATAGAGCGATTCCTTCGACAAGAAAAAGCAGTACTCACAGTCGAGATTGCAGATGGGGCCGGTGGGCTTGGCGAGGACGTGGAAGGAGCCTGGTGCCGTCATCGGCCGCGGCGACGGCATCTGGGGCGACCCACCTCGTGCGGGAATGCCAAGCGTCACAGGGGTCTGGCCGTCGAGCACGTGTGCACGCTATCGCCGAACATCCGCTGGCGAGGGAGCAAGTGTGACAACCACGGAGCCTCGCCCTTCGATGATCTCCAGTGGATCCGCAAGCGGGCAAGTGGACCGACAGTCGGCCGATCTCCTAGACCGGCGCCACCACCTGGGCCTTGGGCTCGGCCATCGGCGGTTGGGTATCCCACAACTGGTTGAGAAGATCGTCGCGCACCGCCCGATGGCCCGGCTCATCGAAGAGGTTGTGCTGCTGGAGCGGATCCTCGACGAGGTCATAGAGCTCCCCCTCGGTCCCGTCGTGACTGGAGCCGGGGAGGCACGTCGTGAGCACGTGACCCTTGGCCGTGATGCTACGAAGGTGGATCCCAACGCCAAAGAGCTCGGAGTCCCACTCGGTCAGCGAGGTCTCGAAGCCACGCGCCGACGCGTCGCGCTCGCTCGTCGGCAGCATGGTCCCCTCCATCCAGTCCTGCGCCTCGACTCCTGCGATGGCGGCAAACGTCGGCGCCAGATCGACCAAGCCCACCGGTGCACTGATCGAGGTGGGTTCGATCCCGGCGGAGGCTGCAGGCCGCCAGATCAGCGGTAATCGCATGAGGCCATCGACGTGGTACGGACCCTTGAAGAGGAGGCCGAAGTCTCCGCCGAGCTCGCCGTGGTCGGTGGTGAAGATGATGTCGACCTGGTCGGCGATGCCTTGCGCCTCGAGCCCGGCGAGGACTCGACCGATCGCCTCGTCGATCAGCTCGATCTCGACAGCGTTCTTGGCGGTGACCTCGCGGAGCTGGTCTGGCGTCATCGTCGCCGGAACCCAGTCGTGCGGTGCCTCGAAGTTCGAGACCAGCCGTCCCGTGTACCAGTCCATCCAGTGCCGAGGCTTGCTAGCAAGGATCCCCTCGCGTTGGCCTGCGTCCTCGATGTAGCCAGCCGGCAGGTCGATGTCGCGCCAGGCGATCCGCCCGACCTCAGCTGCTGGGGGGTCCCATGGGTGGTGCGGGTCCGGGAAGCTCATCCAACAGAACCAGTCCTCATCTGCACCGCGCTCGCCGAGCCACGCCATCGTCCGATCAGCAACCCAATCGGTGTGGTACCACTCGCGTGGGATCTGGTTGTCATGGACCTGGACGGCACCGGTGTCCCCGCCCCCAAGCGCTGAGACCTCGAAGTTCGAGTCGAGGACTGGGTAGAACATCCCGAGCGCCTCAGGATGGTTGAGGGCCAACCAACGCGAGTAGTGCAGGGGCGCAGCGGGACCGTGGGTGGCCATCTCGAGATGGTCGAAGCCACGGTGTGGGCCTCGTCGGCCGTCGTGCCAGTCATCCTCGACGCTGAAGGCGTCTGCTGCGGCGAGCTTGTTCTCCGCGAAACGCCCGAAGGGGTCGAAATACGGCTCGAAGTGTGCTTTGCCGATCAGCGCCGTCGAGTAGCCGGCGTCGTGGAGCTCCTCGACGATGCTCGGTGCCCTCGGATCGAGCGGGACGCCGTTCATCCACACCCCATGCGTGCTCGGGTGCTGCCCGGTGATCATGGTCGATCGGCTCGGCATGCAGACGACCGACTGGGGCTGGGCTCGCTCGTACCGGATGCCCTCAGCCGCCAAGCGATCCATGACCGGCGTCGACGAGTAGACCCCGCCGTTGCAGCCGAGCGTGTCGTAGCGCTGCTGGTCGGTCGTGATGAACAGGATCTTGCGTCCCACCTAGGAGTCCTCTCTCGCTGCGGCCGCCTCGGCCTGGACCTTGATCTCCTCGAGTGCTCGCTGCGTCGCAGAACCGATCACCAACGCCATGATCCGGGGATCGGCATCGGTGGCGTAGACCACCACTGACGTGCCGTCGCCGAGGTCGAGGACGTCCATGGTGCCCCGGTGGAACGACATGATCGGCAGGTTGAGCGAGTACTGCACCCGTCGCAGGATCCCATCGACCACGAGAAGCTCCTCGTCGAAGGAGAGCCCTGATGTGGCGGTCATCGTCCGAGTGGTGCCTTCTACGCTTGAGGCCTCGAAGTCCGGGAACCAGCTGGCGATTGACGCAGGATCGCCGACGATGGACCAGACGACCTCCGCCGGCGCCTCGATGCGGATGTGATAGCGGACGCTGCCGAGCATCAGGCCGTGGTTCCGAGGAAGTCGATGACGACGGCGGCGAGCTCGGGGCCCCGATCCTCTTGGAGGAAGTGGCCGCCGCCGGCGATGGTCGGGTGGTGCCGGCCCTGTGCCCCTGGCACGTGCTTCTGGAACCAGCGCTCGCCGCCGGCCGATGTCGGATCAGCGTCAGAGAAGGCGGTCAAGAATGGCCGATCGAAGCGTTTGAGCGAGGCGAGGGCCAATGTGTTCTCGGCGGCAGACGGGTCGCTCGGCGAGGTCGGGACCAAGCTCGGGAAGACACGCGCTCCCGCCTTCGCCTCTTCGACATGGAAAGGGGCATCGTACGCGGCGACCACCTCAGGGCTGAGCTCGGTGGTGCAGCCTCCAGCGACGATGCGACCCACCGGGAAGACCTCGGTCTCAGCGGCGAAGCGCTGCCAGGCCAAGAACGCGTCGGTCATCGGCCGGTTGCCATCAGGCAGGCCGGTGTTGGCGATCACGACACGGCTGAAGCGCTCCGGCTCGGCCGCCACGAGCCGAAGGCCGAGGAGGCCGCCCCAATCCTGGGCCACCAGGGTGATGTCGTCGAGGCCGAGCTCGCCAAGAACATGCGAAGTGAGCCACGACACGTGACGCTCATAGGTAAAGACGCTCGGGTCGGTCGGCTTGTCAGAGCGCCCAAAGCCGACCAAGTCAGGGGCCACCACCCGACATCCGGCATCCACGAGGATCGGAATCATGTGACGGTAGAGGTACGACCACGACGGTTCACCATGGAGGAGCAAAACGACTGGTCCGTCCACCCTTCCCTCCTCGAGATGGCAAACACGCAGGGTACTGCCGCTGGTGCTGTCGATTTCCACGTAATGCGGGTCGAAATCGAAGTCAGGAAGATCGAGAAATCTTTCGTCGGGAGAGCGCACGTATTTCATCGTTACCTCCGCTTCCCTCGACCAACGGCAACCAAACATATCATTTGTCATGCCCCCTGACATGAACTAGTCCGATGGAGGTCGGCCGAGACCGAACCATCGCATCGCTGGCCAAGTTGCCAGCCCTGTGATGAGACGCGTTGGGAAAGGAAGTTCATCTCGCCAGCGATCTCTGCGGGTGATCGTGAGCTCCCCCGTCGAGTGGCGGTCAGGATTCCCGATGACTGTATGCGAGGGTAGGATGGTGGCCTGATCTGGTCCGCTGAAGGGTGTTCCGCCGTCGTCGACGCCCACGAACTGAATGATCGCCTCGATCGTTTCGCGCGGGGCATCTGCAAATTGCTCATATTGAAGCCGCAGGAAGTGCCCCGGCCGAACGCGCCGCTTGAGCAGCCACTCTGCGGCGAGCGACCTCGCAACCCACCACCAGATGACCTGCCAGGCAGGGCGGCGGCCGAGATTGTCAGAAGGGGACAGTACGTCCAACTTCGGCGTGCGCCAGGCATTCACCACTGACCGGGGGTCTCGGGTGAGGTGCAGGACGTAGAGATCGACGTCAGGAATAGACGCGGCCACCAATCCAATGCCGGGGAGTTTCGACGCATCGACGACGAGGTCGGCCCCCGAGCTCGAAGCTAGTGCTGCATACATCTGCCCAAGAATTCGTGAATTCTTTGCATTGCTCAGTCCGTGACGACCTTGCCAGAAGAGCTTGGGCCATGACGCGATAGGGCGCATGGCGTAGAAATCATGGAGGTCATCCGACGACAGATTCTGGGCAGCTGGGGAGCCGGCGATTACCTCTTGCCAAATGGCGCACTCACCGAGCGGCAATCCGCAGCCACACCGGCTCGGCGGGACCACGCCGACCTTGTTGAAGTACCAGAACATCTCTCCGGCGTTGACGATCGCATCAAACTGTCCGAGGAGCTCGGCTACGAGCGTTGAACCACTTCGCCCCGGCCCAACGATGAAGAGGACCTTGCTCATTGACTTCGCCCCTCGGTCGCAGCCACGATGTGGCGCTCGGATGATAGCAGCGTGGCGAGGCGTCGTACCTGCGAGGAGGGGTGGTGGATCAGGAAGGTATATTCATCGGCGTGGAGCATGCCCAACGTTCGGTCCACTCCATCTTGCGCAAGAGTGCAGGTCACCTCCGGTGGCGCTCCAAAGAGTTCTCCAAGACCCTCGCCGTTCGCGGCGTTGCCGACGTTCATCGGGACCGTCGACGTGGCCTTTACCTTTGCTCGTGGCAGAGATCCGGCTCCACCTGGCTCGCCCAGATGATCTCGTCGGCCCCACGCACTCGCCTGGTGTACGAACCTGCCAACGTGCGACAGGGTTTCTACCTCGACGGTGAGCCCCGTCTTGTCTCCCTCCCTTTCGCCGGACCAGGGGACAACCTCGGAGATGACGGCCGCTGCCTCGATCGTGCCATGCGAGGATCGCTCCAGACCCGATGGACCAATCAGCTCAATGTCGAGCGGCTGCCTCTCCGGAGGGTCGTCAAGGACATCCGTACGGTGGCTGTCTTGCCGTGGATCGCAGACCGTTTCGATGACGCGCCGCTCGTCATGCTTGTCCGTCATCCGCTGGCGGTGGCGCACTCCATCATCGAGCTCGGCTGGACGCTGAACTCCCCGACGCTCGACGATCCATTGGTGGCTGCGGCTGATCCCCACCTGACCAATCGCCTTCGGAGCGAAGCGCTGGTCTCCGAGGTCACGCTCTGGGCCGCCCACCACGCATGGGCGATGAGCCACCCAGCGGTAGCCGCCGTGCATGTCGTTTTCTACGAGGACTTGGTGGCAAGGCCGGCGGTGGAGCTCGAGCGTCTTCGTCACTACCTCTCATCGTTTCATGAGGTCTGGCAAACATGGGAGCCCGATCAACTTTCAATCGCACGGCCTTCCGCAACCGCATTCCGTGGCAGGCGAACTACGCCAGCTGCTTGGGTGGATACCTGGTCGACGAGTTATGACAGCGAGACCATCGATGCGGTGACGAGGATCTTGGCTGCCTATGGGCTCGATCCCCTCTACGGCGCATCGCCAAACCCGCTGACGACGGGTGAGGAGGCACTCTGCGCCGTGCGGTCTCGCCGTGAGCGGCTGGACTGACCATCGTGGAAATCCTTGCGCTCTACCTGCCGCAGTACCACCCAATTCCCGAAAACAATGAATGGTGGGAACCCGGCTTCACCGAGTGGACCCGCGTTGCGGCAGCGAGGCCGCTCTTCAAGGGCCACATCCAACCCCATCTGCCCCGCGACCTCGGTTTCTACGACCTTCGGGTCCCCGAAGTCCGCACTGCCCAGGCTGAGCTGGCGGCTGAACACGGCGTCACTGGGTTCATCTACTGGCACTATTGGCTTGCTGGACGACGGCTTCTGCAAAGGCCCTTCGACGAGGTCCTCGCTACCGGTGAGCCTGACTTCCCATTCGCCCTTGCGTGGGCCAACCACAGTTGGGAAAAGAGGTGGGGCGACCCAAAGCTCGGCTTTCGCATGCTGCTTGAACAGACGTATCCGGGCGCAAGTGATGATGCGGCCCACTTCGCGGCTGTTCGGCCTGCCTTCGAAGATCCCCGATATGTGCGCATCGACGGAAAGCCAGTCTTCTTCGTCTTCGAGGTTCGCAAAATGCCCGATCCTGCCGGTTTCGTCGAGCGGTGGCAGGCCATGTCAGAGGACCTCGGGGGTCTCTACCTCGTAGCGATGACTGGGGACGCCAACGGGCGTGACCCGCAGGTCCACGGCTTCGACGCAATCAGTTTCGGCCGCCTCCCCGCAGACGAGACCTCGATGGCGCCGCGCCTGCGCGATGCGTTCATCAAGCGGGGCGTCCTCACGGGGCCGCGCCGGCTCCGTTATGTCGAGGGGTTCACTGGTACTCCGCCGCCGCACCTCGACCAGAATGCCATCCCCGTCATCACCCCTAACTGGGACAACACGCCTCGACGGCGTAAATTCGGCACTGTGGTGACCGGGTCATCGCCCGAGAAGTTCGCCTCCCAGATGCAGGGAGCGCTCACGCAGGCCGCGCGCCGAAATCCGGGTGAGCAGATGGTGATTCTCAGGTCATGGAACGAGTGGGGCGAGGGCAATTACCTCGAACCCGACCAGGAGTTCGGCATGGGCTGGCTGCAGGCGCTGCAACGAGAGCTTGCTTCGTGGCATGCGTGAAGCCAGGTAGGTTTTCAATCGATGGAAGTGCTTTCGTTCTACCTTCCCCAATTCCACCCGGTACCGGAGAACGACAAATGGTGGGGCACAGGGTTCACTGAATGGACCAACGTCACGGCAGCCGCCCCTCTCTTTCGGGGCCACGTCCAGCCTCACCTTCCTCGCGACCTCGGCTTCTATGACCTTCGCGTGCCTGAAGTTCGAGCCGCACAAGCCCAGCTAGCGCAGGACCACGGCCTGACCGGTTTCATCTACTGGCACTACTGGTTCGGCGGTCGCCAACTTCTCGAACGACCATTTCACGAAGTGCTGTCAAGCCATGAGCCGGATTTTCCGTTCGCCCTTGCGTGGGCAAACCACAGCTGGACAGGAGTGTGGCACGGACCTGGCGGCATCGACAAGATCTTGATTGAGCAGACTTACCCAGGTGAGAGCGATGATCGAGCGCACTATGAACATCTTCGGCGAGCGTTCGCCGATCCTCGTTATATCCGCGTCGATGGACGACCCGTCTTCTTCGTCTACGCCCCGGGCGAGTTGCCTCAGCCCGCACGCTTCGTCGAACGTTGGCAGACGATGTCCAGGGAGTTTGGTGGGCTCTATCTGGTCGCCTGTCTCGGCTCAATGCCCTACACGACCTCGCATGAGGATGGCTTCGATGCTTCAGTGCACTTCCGCTTTCCATTCGGCTGGGACCGTCCAACCAAGATTCGCGAACGGCTGCAGAGCCTCAATCTCATGCGCGGCCCACATCGCTATCCCTATGCGGCGACGCCCTCTAGCCCTCCAAAGTGGATCAAGGGCGTACTTCACCCGTGCATCTTTCCAAACTGGGATAACACACCTCGTGCGGGGAGACATGGGATCGTCGCTACCGACACCAATCCAAAGGCCTTCGCGGCCCACGTGGCAGAAGGAATCAAGAGGGCGGCGACCAATCCGCCAGCCCAACAGATGCTCCTCATCAAGTCCTGGAACGAATGGGCTGAGGGGAACTATCTCGAGCCCGATCAGGAGTTCGGCATGGGCTGGCTCGAGGCGATCGCCGACGAGCTGCGAGCTGCCGGCTACTTCCAGGAGAGAGAGTGAGCTCGATGAGCTTCAACGATGCATTGCGACTTGAACGAGAGGATGACGTAGTCACGATCTGGCTCAATCGCCCAAGCAAGCGCAACGCTGTCGACTTCGCCATGTGGCAAGCCATGCCCGCACTCCTCGACGAGATCCTGACCGCTGCGCCGAGGGTCGTTCTCATCCGCGGCGTCGGCGGCCACTTCTGCGCTGGCGCGGATATCTCCGAACTCGGTGAGCGCCTCGCCGACGTTGGCGTTCCGGGTGGCTACCGCGAGGTCAATGCCGCGGCGGAAGCGGCCTTCATGGCATTCCCGCTTCCGGTGATAGCCGTGATCGAAGGAAACTGCATCGGCGGAGGATGGCAGATCGCCTCGGTCTGCGATCTCCGCATCGCCAGTCGATCAATGTTGATTGGCATCACTCCCTCGAAGCTTGGGATCACCTATCCACCCGAGGCAATCTCGCGGACTGTGGCCCTAGTTGGACCTGCCGCCACCAAGCGCCTCTTGTACACCGCCGAGCTCATCGATGGTGCCGAGGCGCTGCGGCTCGGCTTCGTCGACCAGCTGGTCGACGACGATGCGCTCGACCATTGCGTGGCAGAACTCGTCGCGCAACTTGCCGGCCGTTCGCTCCTCACACAGACGGCTACCAAGCTGCTCGTCAACAGCCTGGTGACCGATGACGCAAGCCTGCGTGCCCGCCACGACCAGCTGGCGCTCGACTCGAAGGATGGCCCCGACCTCCATGAGGGCCTGACGGCATTCGAAGAGCGCCGCCCTCCCAGGTTCTCCTGGCGGCCGTAGTTATCT
>CAITOG010000234.1 GCA_903893955.1 uncultured Actinomycetes bacterium | reverse complement strand
GTGGTGCTGGCCTGCCGGAACCTGGAGAAGGCTGCCGCTGCCGTCGGTCGGCTGGAGGCTGACGGCCCCGGTCCGCAGCCACTCGTCGTCGAGCTCGACCTCGAAGATCTCTCGAGCGTGGCCACCGCGGCGGCGGCCATCGTCGAGAGCGGCGACGTGGACCTGCTCGTAAACAACGCCGGCGTCATGGGACTGCCCGGCCCCGACGGTCCAGACCGACAGCTCGCTGCCAACCATCTCGGCCACGTCGCGCTCACCGCAGCGCTTCTGCCGAGCCTCGAGCGGACCGGCGGACGGATCGTCGTGGTGTCGTCCAACCTCCATAAGCAGGGCCGGCTCCGGGCGGATGCGCCACTCGATCTCTCTGGCCAGTCCACCCAGAAGGCGTATGGCACGACCAAGCTCGCCAACCTGCTGTTCTGCTTCGAGGCCGACCGCCGACTGCGTGCCCGCCGATCACCGGCATCGATCCGAGCCGCCCATCCAGGATGGGCTCGCTCAGAGCTGGCGGCCAAGGGTCCTGTCGAGGGCAAGGGTGCCGTCTCCAAGCGGCTCGGCGCCTTCGCCGGCGCACACTTCGGCCAGACCACCGAGCATGGCGCGCTTCCCACGCTTCGAGCGGCGCTCGATCCGTCCATCCCGCCTGGCGGCTACGTCGGCCCGTCGGGCCCGATGGAGCTCTGGGGCCACCCGGTCCCTGTCCAGCCGTCTGCCCAGGCGCTCGACCAAGAGCTCGCCGCAGCCCTCTTCGACGCCTCACTGGCTGCGGTCGACGCCACCTGGCCGAGCTGATCGAGCCCAGCCGGCTCAGCGAGGTCGCAGCTCAGGCGTCAGTGACGAACCAGACGTACCCGTCGGAGCGAGCAGCGACGTTGGCCTTGTAGAGCGGGAACTCGGCAGGGCTGCGGACCACCGCGCCGGTCGAGAGTGCGAACTCTGAGCCGTGGAGCGGACAGACGAGGAGTTGGCCTTGGACCGCGCAATGTCCGCCCTGGTGCGTGCAGATCGTGTCGAGAGCAACGAACACGCCGGGCGATGGCTGGTAGAGGATGCCGGGATCCCCGTTGTGCGACGAGGTGGGGCCGAAGGTGAACACGAGGGTCCCGCCGACGGGCACATCCGCCACCTTGGCGATGGCCGGCCAGGAGGGAGCCGGGATGGTGGTCGTCGTTGGCTGCGTGGTGGCCTCCGGCGTGCTCGAGGTGGTCGACGAAGGTGCCTGTGTCGTCGAGGTCGGGCTCGACGAGGTGGTGGTGCCGGGGTGGTGCGGCCTCGACGACGTGGTCGTCACGGTTCCCTTGGCGGTGGTGGTCGTTCGCTCGACCGCAGGCAGCGTCGCCTTCACGGCCTTTGCCGCGCCGCCGCACGCGGCAGCGACGAGGGCGATGGCTCCTGAACCGATGGCAGCAAGGACGTTTCGGCGCTCCATGGGTGCCACCCTACTGACGAACCCCTAGAAATCAAGAGGGTTGAGGAGTACGGTGCCATCCATGCGCCACCGCCGTGCCCTCGCCCTCCTGACTGGACTGGCGGCCATAGCTGCGGTGGCCGGGAGCGCCATCAGCCTCCAAGCCAGTGCCGCCACCCGTCAGCAACATGAAATCGTGACGCCGAAGGTCGCCACGACGACGACCTACACCCCGCCCAACGCCTATGACCCGACCACCGGCGCGGTCGGTGGCTCGACCGACGTCTACCACTGCACGGTCATCGATCCGGGTCTCACTCAGGATCAGTACGTCACCTCGAGCCAGCTGCTCCCCGACCAGACCCCAGAGGTCCACCACGCCATCTTGTTCCTCATCGATCCGGCGCACGTCGCTCAGGTCCAGTCCCTCAATGCTGGTTCCGGCGGCAACGGCTGGACATGCTTCGGCTCCCCACTCAACCAATCGAGCGCCTTCGACGGCACCCCCTGGCTCGGCGCCTGGGTCCCTGGCCACGGCCCTGACGTCTTCCCGACTGGAACCGGCGTCTATATGCCGGCCGGAAGTCTGATCGTGATGCAGATCCACTACAACCTGCTCAACGGCACGACGCCTGATCGTTCCTCGGTCAAGCTGACCACCGTCCCTGCTGCCGGGAGCTCGCTCAAGGCGCTCACACTCCGACAGTTCGTCGCCCCTCCGGATCTGCCCTGTCCCAAGGGAGTCACCGGCGCGCTCTGCAGTCGCTCGGCGAGCCTCACCGATCTCGGGAACCGCTTCGGATCCTCGTCGGTCGACTTCGTGAACGGCCTCGAGGCCGTCTGCGGGCACAACTACGCTGCGCTCAAGCCCTCGAAATCGACCAAAGTGTCGACGACCTGCACCATGCCCATCGGCGGTGGGCAGGTCATCCGCCAGATCACGCCGCACATGCACTTCATCGGCGAGAAGGCCAAGGTGCAGCTCATCAGTGGCTCCAAGACGACGACGCTGACCAACGTGACGAACTACAGCTTCGACTCGCAGATCTCATACGCCTTGGCAAAGCCCGTGACGACGAAGTCCTTCGACGCCATCAAGATCACCTGCACCTACGACCCGACGCTGCGACAGAAACTGCCGCAACTGCGACCGCTGCCGGCTCGTTACGTCACCTGGGGCGACGGCTCATCTGACGAGATGTGCCTCGCCATCGTGGGCACCACCTCGAGCTAGGGCTCGCAAGAGCCCCGAGCGGATCAGGCGACGAGCGCCTCGCGCTCGTCGAGGAAGCGCCACCACGCCTCAGCCGATGCACGCGCGCCCTCGCGGACCCGCTCCTCGTCCAAGGTGGAAGCAGCAGCGACGGTCCATGCAGCGTGCTCTGCCTCGAGCTCGGCATGGAGCGACCAGAACGCCACGCCGTCGCCATCGACGCCGTAGTGCTCGGTGAGGCCAGCGCCCTTGGTCGCAGCGACCTCGGCCGCCTGGACCTCGTAGCCGGCGAGGACGCCGACGGCGAAGGACGCATCGTTCGATGCGACCGCAGCCTCGTAGAGGTCGGTGAGCGACGACATCGCTGGGCTGGCGGCAGCCGACGTGGCATCCACTGACGCACAGAAGCGATCGAACAGCTCGAGGTGGGTGGCCGGTCCTGCGACCTCGTCAGCGAGGTTCGCCTCGATCAGCGGTCGATCGGCAGCGGGGACGATGGCCAGGAGCGCCTCGAGGAAGCTCGGGAGCTGCGCCTCGAAGTGACGGTACTGCTCGGCATAGGCCGTCAGCTCGTCACGGCTGAGCTCGCCCGCTTCCCACCGTCGGTAGAAGGGGTGGTCGAGGAGGAGGCGGTCGCTGATGTCATCGATGAGGTCCATAGAGACGAACGGTACCCGAGCTGGCGGGTCCGTGCTCGCGACTCAGGCCTCAGGGCGATGGAGCAGGAAGGTCGCTGTTGCCCGGCTCACGATCTGACCCTCGCCGTCGCGCACCACGCCCTCGCCGTAGGCCACCTGTCGGGCCATCCGGACGACGTCCCCCCGCAAGGCATAGGACTGCCCGTCGAGCGCGGCCCGCATCGTCTCGATCTTGAGCTCCAAGGTGGCCTTGGTCCGATCCCGGCCCCTGAGCGCGGCGTTGATGGCGAAGTTGATGGCCGCGTCGAGGAGCAACGAGTGCACGCCGGCCTGCACGATCCCGTGCGGGTTGCAGGCCAGGGTCGTCGGGGTGAAGGTCCCCTCCACCCAGCCGAGATCTTCCCCATCGACGCCGTAGGCGTCGAACGAGCCCCCCACCAGCTCGATGATCGGCATCCCGCC
>CAITOG010000233.1 GCA_903893955.1 uncultured Actinomycetes bacterium | reverse complement strand
GCTCGGCGGCCGCATAGGTCGCCTGTCGAGTGGAGATCTCGTCGATGAGCACGGCGGCGTCCGACCCTGATGCCACGAGGGTGGCTGGCGACGGTGTCCAGGCCACCTCGCCGAGCCACCGACCAGCATCCAGGGAAGGCGTGGCGCTGACGGCTCCTTGCTCAGGGCTGAGCAGGTGGAGCTCGGCGCCGTCCTCGCCGGCCGCAGCCAGGAGGAACCAGGAGGCGATGGCGGCACCTGGCAGCCGGGAGGTCACGGTGGGGCCGTCGGCGAAGGCGATGACAGGGCCGTCGGCATCGACCTCGATGCCACCCGTGACGACGAGACCCCCCTCGACTGCTGAGGCAAGGGCCTGGGAGGCACCGAGCTTGGCGAGCACGGGGATGCCGACGCCGGCGTGGAGCCCGAGCGGCTCAGGAAGACATACTGCGCCTGCCTCCTCGATCACGCCGACGAGCTCGACGTCGCCCATGCCGAGGCCACCGGCGGACTCGGGGGCAAGGACAGAGGCGGCGCCGAGGTCGACGAGTGCGTCCCACCGCGCCTGGTGGCGGCTGGCTGCGAGGTCATCTGGGTGCTCGAGGGCGGCGCGCACGTCGCTCGGCGTGCAGAGGCCCTCGAGCACATCGTGAGCCCCGTGGCGCAGGGCGAGCTGGTCGTCGGTGAATGAGAAGCGCATCGTTCAGCCCCTGGGCAGCCCGAGCAGGCGCTCGGCCACCACGTTTCGCTGGATCTGGTTGGTCCCGGCGTAGATCGGTCCGGCCAGGGAGAAGAGGTAGCCATCGAGCCAGTCGGACAGCTCGCCAGCGTCGTTGAGCGTGAAGGCATCGGGGCCAAGGATCTCGAGCGCGGTCTCGTGGATGAGCACGTCGAGCTCGGACCAGAACACCTTGGTTGTCGACGCCTCTGCACCGACACCCTTGCCCTCCCGGATGGCGGTGGCGGTCTGCCAGGTCTGGAGCTCGTAGGCCCTCGCATCCACCCAGGCCCGCGCCACCTGGTCTGCGAGGCGGCCGTCGACACCGAGAGCCGCGCCCGACGAGCTCCAACCGGTTCGGTCGGCGAACAGCTCGGCCAAGCGCTTGGTGGCCTCGACGTAGCGGGCCGGGCTCCGCAAGGAGAGCCCTCGCTCAGAGCCGGCGGTCGCCATCGCCACGCTCCATCCCTGGCCGACCTCGCCGAGGACGAGCTCGTCGGGGACGAAGACCGAGTCGAAGAAGAGCTCGGCGAACCCGGTCTCGCCGTCAAGCTGCGCGATCGGCCGGCGGGTCAGACCCTCGGACGTCATGTCGATCAGGAAGTAGGTGAGGCCCTTGTGGCGCTGCTCAGAGGGGTCGGTGCGGAACAGCCCGAAGCACCACTCGGCGAAGGCGCCCCGAGATGCCCAGGTCTTCTGACCATCGAGGAGCCAGCCGCCGTCGACCTTGGTGGCCTTCGAGCGCAGCGACGCAAGGTCGGACCCGGCGTCGGGCTCGCTCCATCCCTGGCACCAGATCTCCTCTCCAGAGGCCATCGCCGGTAGGAACCGACGCTGCTGCTCTGGCGTGCCGAAATCGAAGATCGTGGGCGCGAGCAGGAAGATGCCGTTCTGGCTGACCCGCTTTGGCCCTCCGGCTCGGTAGTACTCCTGCTCGAAGAGGAGCCACTCGATGATCCCGACGTCGCGCCCCCCGAACTCCTCTGGCCACGACACCACGCTCCAGTGGTCGGCGAACATCGTCGCCTCGAAGGCACGGTGCTGCTCGAACCCCTCCTTGGTGTCGAGCGATGCCAGGCTGCCCGGTGGCGGGACATGCTCGGCGAGCCAGGCAGCGGCCTCCGCACGGAAGCGCTCCTCGTCGTCGTTCAGGGTCAGATCCACCCGGGAAATCTGACACACCATCAGATCCCTCGCAATGTCCCGTCGTTTGCCACGCCCTCTGCATGAGTGGCGCCGAGCGGCCCAGGGCTGCAACGCTTCGTCGATGGGGACCTTCCGCGACGACGTGGTGGTCGAGCAGATCGGAGAGGGTCGCTTCTCGGCGGAGCTCGACGACAGCTGGAACCTCTGGCCGCTCCCGCAGGGTGGCATCGTGACCTCGCTGGCACTTCGTGCCGCCGGCGAAGCGCTCGGCGACCCGACCCATCTGCTTCGCACGTCTACGACGACGTTCGCTGGACAGGTCACGTCGGGGCCGCTCGAGATCGACGTCACCATCCTTCGACATGGTCGCTCCGCAACCCAGGCGACCGTGTCGCTCCGCAACGTGGGTTCGACCAGCGGCGCCTTCGTCTCGGCAGTCTTCGGCAGCTCGAGACGAGGACCGACCTTCGTCGACGTCTCTATGCCCGAGGTGCCACCTCCCTCGGCGTGCCGCTCGAACCGGCTCCCTCCACCCGAGGGCTTCGTCGCCGACCCGTTGCCCCCGTTCTGGACCCGCGTCGAGGGTCGGCTCGCTCTTGGCCACCACTGGTGGGAGGACTATGAGCCGTCGTCGTCGGACCGCGGCACCTGGCTCCGGTTCGACGACCCGCCACGCGACGAGTCGGGCGCTCTCGATCCGCTCGCCCTCTTGACCCTGGCCGATCGCATGCCGGGCGGCGTGCAGGAGAAGCTCGGCCGCGAGCCAGAGCGCTGGTTCGCGCCGAGTGCAGATCTGACCGTGCACCTGTTCGAACCGCTCCGGAGCGACTGGGTGCTCTGCCACGATCGGGC
>CAITOG010000232.1 GCA_903893955.1 uncultured Actinomycetes bacterium | reverse complement strand
GAGCTCGATGGGGCCAGTCATGCTGGGCCCATCATCGGACCGAGCCCGTGGACAGCATCCTTCGATGCGGCCACGAATGCCTTCTTGATGGCGACGCTCGATCGGACGGGGACGAGCTCGCTCAAAGCCACCCTCGGCCGGCTCAGCGGGACGAAGGTCGAGGCGAAGCTCGGCCCCTAGTGGAGCGCGCCGTGCCCCTCGACGTCCTCTGGGGTCAAGCCGATGCGCTTCAGGATCTTGCGCAGGGCCACCACGTGGTCCTCTGAGACCTCTCGGTGGCGAGGTCCTTTGAGGAAGTCGATCTCGTCGCCAATCTTGATCTCGAGCGAGCCGTGCGAGGTCTCACGCGTCTCGCCGAGCTGGGCGAGGAGCGACTCGACGTCGTGCCACTGGATGTTGTGGCTCGTCGGGTGCCGGAAGATCCGCTCCGCCGTCTGCCGGTTGTGGTGGTCGAGCTTGATCTCTGCGCTCACGGGCATCCTCCTCGTTGCTCACCCACCCGACGGGTGGGACAACCACCCTATTCCTCTCCTCGGGGCTCGTCCTGCTCGACACCCACAGTCCGAAGAGGCCGGTCTCGGTAGGCTCGATCCATGAGCACGCCACGCACCGCCGTCGTCACCGGATCTGCCAGCGGCATGGGCGCTGCCACCAGGACTCGGCTCGAGTCGGAGGGCTGGCGAGTGGTCGGCGTCGACCTGCGAGATCAGGAGATCGAAGCGGATCTCGGAACAGCAGCCGGCCGGGAGCACGCCATCGAAGAGATTGGGGCGGCCAGCGACGGTCGGCTCGATGCACTCGTGACCTGGGCGGGTCTCGGCGGCCTGCCGGGTCGCCCAGGCTCCCTGCTGGCAAGCGTCAACTACTTCGGGACCGTGGCGCTCCTCGAAGGCTGCCGGCCATTCCTCGCCGAGAGCAACGCGGCGAGCTGTGTGGCGATCGGCTCGAACTCGATGACCTGCCAGCCCGGCGTGCCCCTCGACGTCGTGACGGCGTGTCTGGAGGGCGACGAACCAGCGGCCCGGGCGGCCGCGGACGCGGCGTCTTCGATCATGTCGTATCCGGCCACCAAGCTCGCCCTCACCCGCTGGGCCCGTCGCCACGCGCCGACGACCGAGTGGGCAGGCCAGGGGATCCGGCTCAACGTCGTGGCGCCAGGCGCAGTCGAGACACCACTGCTCCAGGCCACCAGGGACGACCCGACCTTGGGACCGCTCTTGGAGGCTTTCCCGGTGCCGATCGGCCGGACCGGCACCGCCGATGAGCTTGCTGGCGTGGTGTCCTTCCTCCTCGGCCCCGACGCCCGCTACCTCTGCGGCTCGGTGTTGGTCGTCGACGGTGGCACCGAGGCAGCGCTCCGCCCCGACGACCTCCCGAGCCCGATGTGAGCGCCACCTGAGCAAGATCTGAGCCGAGCAGCGGCACAGGGCTGGGCGTGACCGTATGCTCGTCGTCACTCGCCGAACAAGGAGCCGACATGACCCTCGCCGAGACCGCACCGACCGCCATCTTGCGCCGCGAAGAGGACCTCCCCTTCGTCGAGATCGGCGATGGCAGCACCCTCCAGGTCCTCCAGGTGGACCTGGCCGCTGGGATCTGGATCATCCGCAACAAGTTCACCCCCGGCATGTCCGTCCAGCGGCACCGCCACACCGGCTCGGTTTACGCCTTCACGAACGCCGGTGCCTGGCACTACCTCGAGTCAGCCGATGAGGTGAACGTGGCCGGCTCCTACCTCTTCGAGCCGGCCGGCAGCGTCCACACGCTCCACGTGCTCGACGACAACACCGAGCCGACCGACGTGTGGTTCACCATCCACGGCGCCAACCTCAACCTGAACGAGAACGACCAGGTCGACTACGTCATCGACGCCCACACCGTCTACGAGTTCTACCTCGCCGCCTGCGCAGAGCAGCACGGCATCGAGAACCCGCCCGTCGTGGTGGTGGGCGCCCCGGCGTGAAGCCGCTGACCGCGAGGACCGCCGCGGCCAAGGTGCCGTTGGCAGTCGCGCTCTTCTGGATCACCAAGACCCTGAGCGTCGGGATGGGCGAGGTCACCTCCGACTGGCTGGTCCACCGCTTGGCGCCGCCCCTGGCGGTGGCGATCGGCACCGTGTTGCTGGCACTGGCGCTGCTCTGGCAGGTGAGCCTCGAGCGCTACGTGGCCTGGGTCTACTGGCTGTGCGTGGTGGTGGTCTCGATCGTCGGGACCATGGCTGCCGACGTGCTCCACGTCGGCCTCGGCATCCCCTATCTCGTCTCGACTGCCTTCTGGGCCGTCGTCCTGGCGGTGGTCTTCGTCGCCTGGCGACGGATCGAGGGCTCGCTGTCGATCCACTCGGTCGTCACTCGCCGACGAGAGCTCTTCTACTGGGCTGCGGTCCTCGCCACCTTCGCCCTCGGCACCGCCGCAGGTGACATGACCGCCCACACCCTCGGCCTCGGGTTCTTGGCCTCAGGGATCCTCTTCACCGTCTTGATGGTGATCCCGATCGTCGCCTACCGCACCAAGGTGCTGGGTGGGGTGGCTGCCTTCTGGACGGCGTACGTGCTCACCCGGCCGATCGGCGCGTCCTTCGCCGACTACCTCGGGATGCCCACGTGGCGAGGTGGGCTCGGCATCGGGACCGGGGTGGTGGCGCTCGTGCT
>CAITOG010000231.1 GCA_903893955.1 uncultured Actinomycetes bacterium | reverse complement strand
TCGGGGGCAGGAGCGTGTCGGCGACCTCGGTCGAACCGTCAGGGCCACCGTCCTGGAGCCACGCCACGATCGCAGCGTCATAGGCGGCGGTGTGAGCGAAGGCCTTGGTGGCAAGCTGGCCGCGGGTGTCCGACGAGAGGGTGCCCGCGTCCTTGAGCTCTTGGAGCACGGGGTCGTAGTCGTCGGGGCTCACCACGATTCCCACGTGGGCGAAGTTCTTCGCTGCCGCTCTGACCATGGTCGGCCCTCCGACATCGATGAGCTCGATCGAGGGGTCCGAGGAGAAGGGATAGAGGTTGCAGACCACGAGATCGATCGGCTCGATGTCGTTCGCTGTCAGGTCAGCGAGGTGCTCGGGCTTGGAGCGATCGGCCAGGATCCCGCCGTGGATCTTCGGATGCAGGGTCTTGACCCGTCCCCCGAGCATCTCAGGGCTCGAGGTGATGGACGCCACATCGACGTGGGCGATGCTCGCCTCGACGAGCGCAGCCGACGTCTGCCCGCTGGCGATGAGCTCGACACCGAGCTCCTCGAGGCCCCGAGCAAAGGGGATGAGACCTGTCTTGTCGTACACGCTGAGCAGTGCCCTCACGGGGTCGTCTCCTTGGTTGTGGTTGCGATGTCATCGAGAGTGCGCCCATGGTCGAGCGCGTCGAGCGCCGCCTTGATGGTTTCGGGATAGAGGACTCGCTCGACCGCCTTGATCCGCTCGTGGAGCGAGTCGACCGTGTCGTCTGGCATCACCGGCACCTCCCCTTGGGCCAGGATCGGCCCCGCGTCCATCTCGAGCGTGGCCAGATGGACGGTGCAGCCGGTCACCTCAGCGCCGGCACCGAGCGCGTCAGCGACCCCGTGCCAGCCGGGGAAGCTCGGCAGGAGCGCCGGGTGCGTATTGAGGATCCGTCCGGCGAAGGCGTCGTGGATGGGCGCTGCGAGGACGGTACCGAAGCCCGCCATTGCCACCAGGCCGATCTCGTGCTCCAGCAGCACCTCGGTAACAGCCCTGGTGTAGCCGTCACGATCGAAGTTCGGAGAGAAGCCGCCATGCTCGGCGCGGTCGACCAAGATCGAGGTGGCACCTGCCTGCGCGCCGACCTCGAGACCTCGACACGGCCGATCGGCGATCACGATGCTGACGCTAAGGCCAGCATCGACGATCGACTCCAAGATGGTGCCGCTTCCTGAGACGAGCACCGCGAGCTTCACGGTGCTCAGGCTACCAAGGCCCCACAGGGTCCTCAGAGGCCCCTGACGATGGCGACCATCTTCTCGCCTGCCTCGGTCGGGTTGACCGCCACCGAGACGCCAGCCTCCTCGAGTGCCTCCATCTTGGCCTGGGCGGTGCCCTGTGAACCAGAGATGATGGCACCAGCGTGGCCCATCTTCTTGCCTGGAGGCGCCGTGACACCAGCCACGTAGGAGACGACCGGCTTGGTCATGTGCGTCTTGATGTACTCGGCCGCGCGCTCCTCCTCGGAGCCACCGATCTCGCCGATCATCATGACCGCCTTGGTGTCGGGGTCGGCCTCGAAGGCCTGGAGGCAGTCGATGAAGTTGGTGCCGGGCACAGGGTCGCCGCCGATCCCTACGCAGGTGGTCTGGCCGACGCCAGCCTGGGTGAGCTCGTGGAGCGCCTGGTAGGTCAGCGTGCCCGAGCGCGAGACGATGCCCACGGGGCCGCCGGCCAGGGCGATGTCGCCCGAGGTGATGCCGATGTTGCACTTCCCTGGGCTGATGATGCCGGGACAGTTCGGCCCGAGCAGCCGGGTCCCAGGGAACTGCTCCTTCAAGGTGTTGAAGCACTTGGCCTCATCGTGCGCAGGGATGCCCTCAGTGATGCAGACGATGAACTCGATGCCAGCCTCTGCCGCCTCGAGGATCGCTGCCGTCGCGCCCGCAGGTGGGACCACGACGAAGGAAGCGGTGGCGCCGGTCTCGGCGACTGCGTCCTTCACTGATGCGAAGACTGGGATGCCCTCGACGTCCTCGCCCGCCTTCTTCGGGCTGACGCCACCGACGACCTTGGTGCCGTAGTCACGGTTGCGCACGCCGTGGAAGCGTCCCTGACCACCGGTCAGGCCTTGGACGATGACCTTTGTGTTCTCGTCGACGAAGATGCTCACTTCGACCCTCCCTCATTGGCGGCGGCCATGGCCACAGCGGTGCGTGCTGCATCGAGCATGGTGGGCTCCGCCACCAGTCGATCGTTCAGGTGTTCGGCGAGGAGGGCTCGGCCCTCCTCCGCGTTGGTGCCGTCGAGTCGCAGCACGATCGGGCTCTTGAGGTCCACTCGCTTGAGCGCCTCGATGACGCCCTTGGCGACCTCGTCGACTCGGGTGATCCCACCGAAGATGTTGACGAAGATCGACTTGACCGCAGGGTCGGCGTTGATGACCTCGAGAGCCGCGGTCATGACGTCAGCATTGGCGCCACCGCCGATGTCGAGGAAGTTGGCGGCAGAGCCGCCCACCTGGTTGACCACATCGAGCGTTGACATCGCCAGGCCGGCGCCGTTGGCGATGATGCCGACGGAACCGCTCAGGCCGATGTAGTTGAGCCCCTTCTCCTTGGCCATCGCTTCTCGAGGGTCCTCGGTGTCGGTGGCTGACCACACCTCCCACTCAGGGTGGCGGTACTCCGCGTTCGAGTCGAGCGTGACCTTTGCGTCGAGTGCGCGGACGATGCCGTCGGTGGTCAGGATCAGCGGGTTGATCTCTGCGAGGTCACAGTCACCGTCGACGTAACAGGTGAAGAGCTTGACCAAGAGCTCTGCGGTCTGCTCACGAGCCTCTTCGTCCAGGTTGGCGTCCGCCACCCACTTGGTCGCCGTCGCCAGGTCGAGGCCGACGGTCGGGTCGATCGAGAGCTTGGCGATGGCGCCTGGGTTGGTGGCAGCCACCTCCTCGATCTCGACGCCGCCCTCGGCGGAGAGCATGCCCAGGTACACCTTGTTCGGTCGGTCCAGCGTGAAGCTGGCGTAGTACTCCTTGGCGATGTCGCTCGAGGACTCGATCCAGAGGCGACGAACCACGTGGCCCTTGATGTCCATGCCCAGGATGTTCCCGGCGTGGGTCCGGACCTCATCGGCGTTGTCGGCCAACTTGATGCCGCCAGCCTTGCCTCGACCGCCGACGCGTACCTGCGCCTTGACAACGACCGGGTACCCGATCGCCTCCGCCTGCGCGACCGCCTCGTCCACCGTGTCGGCCTCGCCGCCCGGTGAGACCGGGATGCCGAACCGGGCGAAGTACTGCTTGCCCTGATACTCGAACAGATCCACTCTGTGCTTCCCTTCTACTTCCTCGAACTCGACACCACGTCGACGACCAGCCAGCTGAGCGCAAACCGCGTGCAGGCCTGGTGGCCCGACAGAACCCTCTAGACCCCCAGGGCCTCCTCGCGCTCGTCGAGCGCTGCTCCGAGCCACTGCCCGATCGCAGGGAGCGACGATGCACCTGGCGTGAAGACCTTTGCGACGCCAGCTGCCTCGAGCGCAGGGATGTCGTCATCGGGGATGATCCCGCCGACGATCACCAGCACGTCGGCGCGACCGGCAGCAGCGAGCTCCTCGATGACTCGGGGCACGAGGGTGAGGTGGGCACCGGAGAGGAGCGAGAGACCGACGGCGTCGGCGTCCTCCTGGATGACCGCCTGGACGACCTGCTCGGGGGTCTGGTGGAGGCCGGTGTAGACGACCTCGAAGCCCTCATCTCGCAGCGCACGTGCGATCACCTTGGCGCCGCGGTCATGCCCATCAAGACCGGGCTTCGCGACAACGACTCGATACGGCCTGTTCACGGCTCCGATGATAGGCGTTCCGGGGAGGGTGGCATCCAATCGCGATCGAGGTGGCTGGTAGATTTGATGCATCAGCGACCAAACCCCACCTCTCGAGCCGCGCCCCGAGCGGCTGCCCGCCCCGGCGGCCGGGACAGGGTCGCGGTCTGTCGTCGCCCTGGCCTTGGCGCTCGTCGCCGCCATGCGACCCAAGCAGTGGGTCAAGAACGTGCTCGTCGCGGTCGCTCCGGCGGCCGCCGGCACCCTGCTCCACGGCACCGTCCTGCTCAAGACCGTCGTCGCGTTCTTCGCATTCAGCCTGGTGGCCTCGAGCCTCTATCTGTTCAACGACATCCGCGACGTCGAGGCAGACCGCTTGCACCCCAAGAAGTCCCGCCGACCGATCGCGTCGGGAGCTCTGCCGATCTCTGTCGCATGGCCCGCCTCCTTCGTCTTGCTGGCCGCTGGCCTCGCCCTCGGTGGCTTCGCTGCCACTTGGCAGCTTGCGGTGACCCTCGTCGCCTACGCAGCGATCACGACGGCGTACTCGATGGGGCTCAAGACCGTGCCGGTCATCGAGCTGGCCTGCGTGGCATCAGGCTTCGTGCTCCGTGCGACCGGTGGTGGGGCTGCGACGAACACCAAGCTCTCAGTCTGGTTCGTAGTCGTGATCTCCTTCGGCGCGCTCTTCATCGTCACCGGCAAGCGACTGGCCGAGATGCCCTCGGCGACCTCTGAGGGCGAGCGACGTGCGGTGCTCAAGGAGTACACGCACAGCTTCCTCGAGAGCACTCTTATCTTGTGCGCCACCATCTCCATCACCGGGTACTGCCTGTGGGCCTTCGAGTCGACGGGACTGCTCAACCGGGCGCACGGCCGTGAGATCTACATCCAGCTGACGGTGGTCCCCGTCGTCATCGCCGCTCTCCACGTCCTCCGGCTCCTCGACCGAGGCGACGGTGGCACACCTGAGGACCTCGCCTTCCACGACCGCGTCCTGCAGGGCCTCGGCGCGGCATGGGTCATCTTGATGCTGATCGGCCTCTACGCATGAGCAGCCCACGCGAGCTCTTGACCGGATGGGGCAACACGGCACCCTCGCTGGCTGTCGTCGAACGTCCACGCAGCGACAGCGAGGTCACGAGCGCGCTCCAGCACGATCGCGTGATCGCACGAGGTCTCGGTCGCAGCTACGGCGATCCAGCACAGTGCGCGGGTGGCACCGTCGTTTCGAACCGCGGGCTCTGGCACCTCTCTCCCATCGATCCGGACACCGGCCTGATCACCGCCGGCGCCGGGGTCTCGCTCGACGAGCTGCTGGCGGTCTCAATCCCAGCCGGCTTCTTCGTCCCGGTCACCCCCGGCACCCGGCAGGTCACCATCGGTGGTGCCATCGCCGCCGACATCCACGGCAAGAACCACCACGTCGAGGGCTCCTTCATGAACCATGTGACCAGGCTCCGCCTGGCCACGCCCTCAGGTGACCTCGAGGTCACCCCTGAGAGCGACCCGGCACTGTTCTGGGGCACTGCGGGCGCCATGGGGCTCACCGGGATCGTCACCGAGGCGACCATCAGACTCCTACCGATCGAGACGAGCTGGGTCAGCGTCGACACCGAGCGATTCGAGAACCTCGACGGCGTCATGGACGCCATGGCGACCGGCGATCACCGCTACCGCTACTCGGTCGCATGGGTGGATTGCATGACGAGCGGGCCACGCCTCGGTCGCGGCGTCCTGACGAGAGGCGAGCACGCCACCGCCGACATGCTCCAAGGCAAGGCCGCTCGCTCGCCGCTCGCCCCGCCAGGCGGCACGCTGCTCACAGTGCCGATCACGCCACCCTCTGGCCTGCTCAACCGCCTCTCGATGAGCGCCTTCAACGAGGCCTGGTTCCGTCGTGCCCCGAAGAAGGCCGACGGCGAGCTCCATTCGATCGGCGCCTTCTTCCACCCGCTCGACGGCGTCGCCTGGTGGAACCGGCTCCACGGCCACCGAGGGTTCCTCCAGTACCAGTTCGCTGTCGACGACGCGCATGGCGACGTCGTCCGTCGAGCGATTGAGGTCCTCTCCTCAGAACGAGTCCCATCGTTCTTGGCTGTGCTCAAGCGCTTCGGCCCTGGCAACCCGGGCCCGCTGTCGTTCCCGCTGGAGGGTTGGACCTTGGCGCTCGACGTGCCGATTGGTCCGCCCCAACTCCCGAGCGTCCTCGACCGCCTCGACGAGATGGTCGCTGAGGCCGGCGGCCGCCTCTATCTGGCCAAGGACTCTCGGCTCTCGCCGGAGATGTTCGCCACCATGTACCCACGAGCCAGTGAGCTCGACGCTGTGCGCCATCGGGTCGACCCTGACGGCATCTTGTCGTCGGACCTGACCAGGCGCATCGGACTGACCCCGCCCGCCTAGGGCACCACCACACCTAAGGAGCAGCAGCAATGCAGAACGCGTTCGGCCAACCCCAGTCGGTCCTCGTCCTCGGCGGGACCTCTGACATTGCCCTGGCCGTTGTGGCCAAGCTCGCCGCTGATCGGACCAAGACGGTGGTCCTCGCCGGTCGCAACGAGGAGCGCCTCGCCGCAGCTGCTGCCACCTTGAAGGCGGCCGGTGCCACCACCGTCGAGCTCGTCGCGATGGAGGCGTCCGACCCCTCGAGCGCAGCCGCCACAGTCGACGCCGGCATCGCCGCGGCCGGCGGCAGCGTGGACCTGGTGCTCATCGCCGTGGGGCTCTTGGGCGAGCAGTCGACAACCGAGGACGACCCGTCAGCCACCATCGAGCTCTTCGATGTGAACCTCACCTGGCCGGCAGCCGCTCTCGCCGCGCTTCGCACCCGCCTGATCGCCCAGGGGTCCGGCCACGTCGCCGTGTTCTCATCGGTGGCCGGCGTCCGTGTGCGTCGAGCCAACTTCTCCTATGGCTCCACCAAGGCCGGCCTCGACGCGTTCACCATCGGCTTCGCCGACTCGGTCCGCTCGTCGGGGATCAAGGTGCAGGTGATCAGGCCCGGCTTCGTCCACACCAAGATGACCGAAGGCATGAAGGAGATCCCCTTCACGACCACCGCCGAGGTGGCCGCCGACAACATCGTCAAGGGGCTGGGCTCCTCAGCAGAGGTCATCTGGACCCCGCCGATCCTGAAGGCCGTCTTCCTGGTCCTTCGCCACCTGCCTGCGTTCGCATGGCGCCGGATGCCTGGCTGAGATGACGATGCCGTCGTCGACGGACACGACGGCACAGAGTGACCTCGCAGTGCGGGGTCGACACCTCCCGGGCCTCGATGGCGTTCGCGCCCTCGCCATCGCTGCGGTGCTGGCCTTCCACCTCGGCATCCTCAGCACCGACGCGCCCAGAGGCCTCCTGCTCACCGGTGGCTTCCTCGGCGTCGACCTGTTCTTCGTCCTCTCTGGCTTCCTGATCACCTCGCTCCTGCTCGAGGAGCGAGCCGTCACAGGAGCGATCGCCTTGGGCGCCTTCTGGATCCGGCGAGCTCGCCGGCTCCTGCCGGCGCTCGCCGCCATGATCATCGGCGTCATGGTGGCCGCCCCTCTCGCCATGCGGGTTGCTGGCACGCTCGGCACCGACAACCTCTCGACGATCCAGCTGCGCCGAAGCGGGGTCGCTGCGCTGGTCTATGTCGCCAACTGGTACGACATGCTGCAGAACGCCAGCCCAGCTCGCAGCTTCTTGGGCGAGTCGCCCTTCTCCCACTGCTGGAGCCTCTCGATCGAGGAGCAGTTCTACCTTGTCTGGCCCCTGGTGACGGTGGCCATCGGCATCGCCGCCGGTCGACGGTGGCGAGGAGCCGGCCTCATCGTGTGCGGCCTCCTCGGGACAGCGTCGCTCCTGGCGATGGCGCTGAGTACTCCCTCGATCGTCGTGTGGGTGTGGGGCTACTTCGCCACCACGTCGAGAGCGTGGGAGCTGCTCATCGGCGCTGGACTCGCCTACCTCACGGCGTGCCGGCCGCAGCCAGGCCCTCGATTGCGCCGGGCGCTCGGCATCGCCTCACCGCTCTGCCTGCTCGGCCTCGCATGGTTCTGGTGGGCAGCGAGCACCACGGCCACCTGGGGCTATCGCTGGGGGTTCCTCGTCTACTGCCTGCTCGCAGCGGTGCTGATCGCCGACGTCGCGCAGGCACGCCCCTCTCCCACCGCCCGAGTCCTCAGCATCCCGCCGCTGCGTGGCCTGGGGAGGATCTCGTACGGCGTCTACCTCTACCACTGGCCGATCTTCCTTCTGCTCCCGGCCTTCTGGCACCTGAGCGGTGCAGGCCTGAATGTGGCTCGGGTCGGGATGACCCTGGTCGTCGCGGTCACGAGCTGGTTCCTCCTCGAGCGCCCGGTGCTCTCGAGACGCCTTCCTCGGCTCCCAGGCCTCGGCGTCTCGCTTGCTGCCTCAGCCACTGCAGCGGTGGCGCTCTTCTTCGCCACCTCGCCCTCGGTGGCGCTCGGCACCATCGCCAACCAGCACGTGGCGCCGCCCGCTCGTGTCGACGGTGCGCCCCGTGGGTCTGGGCAGCTCTCCTCGAGTGTCCCCTTCGATCTCCCGCCACGAGCGGCGGGGCCGACGCGCATCCTGGTCCTCGGCGGCACGCCGAGCTACGACCTCGAGCCAGGGCTGGCTGCGTCGCTCGGAGCGACACCAGGGGTGGCGATGACGGTGGCGGCGTGGCAGCCGTCCGACCTCATCGCCGCCAGCCCAGAGGTCAGCCGCTACTTCCTGCTCCTCCAGCAGCTCGACGCTGTCGCACACGTCCGCCCCCAGGTCCTCGTCATCATGCCGTCCGAGCTCGATGCGTCGTTCCTCCTCGCCAATCCCGCCACGGCGGTGAACGAGGAGGCCAAGGCCTTCGCCCAGCTGGCCAAGCAGCCCTCGGTCGTGGGCGTCGTCCTCGCCGGCTATCCCGGATGGCTCGCCCCCGCCCCGGGTGGCGGGACCGCCGAGACGCTCTGGCAACAAGCGGTGTCGCAGGCGACCCAGCTCGACGGTCGCATCAGATCAGCCCCAGTCGAGACATCACTCAATGGCGCAGATGGTTCATTCCCCACCTGGCTGCCGCCCACCAACGACCCGAGCGCCCCTCGCTCGAGCTGGGTGAGGGTCCAGATGACCAACAACATCGGGCTCTGCCCGGCGGGCCAGGTCCGCTATGCCGCCGCGCTCGACAGCGACGTCACCACCCTCAGCGGCCTGCCGAAGCCACCCGCCGGATGGTGGCGCGGCTCATGGACGATGGCCTCCCGGCTCCTCGCTCCCCCAGCCTGGTGCCCTGCCGACTCCCCGGTCCATCCGTGGAGGGCCGGCCATGGCGTCGTGCGGTGAGCCTCAGTTTCGACGGGTCGTGGTCGTGGTCGGGCCAGTCGTCGAGGTTGTGGTCTCGCTCGAGTTGGCCGGATATCGAGCTGACATCGTGTAGAAGTCCCTGGCCCACCAGGTCTGGAAATAGCGGCTCGTGCCACCGGTCATCCCGCTGAGCAGGAGCGTCCCGTTGGCCGGTGTCGCCGGTTGACCAGGTGCCGGGCTGAAGTACGCGTAGTTCACCCAGTCGGTGTTGATGTCGAGCTCCATGCCCCGGACGCAGCCAGCTCGTGCGAGCAGATCGGCGAGGTCGGTGAGCGACATCGCGGGGCCACCGACGTAGACGATCGCCCCGTTGGCAGTGACCCCGAGGCCAGAGCGCCACACGAGCGCGGTCCCACCGAGCGTCGCGCCCCACTGCGAGGTGTCGTTGGCGTTGAGACCAGCCACCGGCTGGCCGTGCTGGACGAGCAGGCTCAGGTTCTGTCGCACCGAGACGACATCAGGAGTCATCGAGACGCCGCGGTTCCAAGCGGCGACGTTCATGGTGCCGTCCTTGTAGACGACCGCCGAGGCCCGTCCGTCGACGAGCGGCACCACCGTCTTGCCCTGGGTGTAGTACCCACCGAGCGAGTCGCCCATCCTGAAGCCGGCGTTGAACGCCGCCACGAGGGTCTGGGACTCAGTGCTGTTGATCGGTGCGGTGAACTTGAACGGGCCACCACCTGGGATCTGGCTGCCTGAGTAGAGGGTGGCGGAGACCAGCTTGGGATCCATCCACGCCAGGCCCACCACGAAGCTCGTGTTGACCGAGTTTGGCCGCACATAGGTCACGTAGACCGCGGCGCAGTTGGCCACGAGACGAGCGACTGGCTGCCACACGCCCTCGTTGGGCTGTGACGGCTGTGCCGGGGTGGACATCGGCTTGGGTGCCGGCAGCGCGTCAGGGCAGGTCGAGGTGCTGGCCTTGTCCTTCGAACCCTTGGCGGTGAACGATCCGGCAGGCGGCTTGCCACCCTTCTTCGGAGGGTTGAGGGCGTACCACTCCTTCTCGAACCAGTTCACCGCGAAGCCGATGCCGTGGCTTCGGCCCCACTCGGCGAATCGTGGCATCAGCGAGCTTCCGAGCGAGGGGTCGGTCAAGGCTGTGCCCAGCGAGAAGGTCAGCCAGATCAAGAACGCGAGCAGGGCGGCCAGCAGGCCGACGATGATGCGCCGACGGCGATAGACCCGTGCCGGGGGCTTGCCCGAGGGTCGTGCGCCACCGCCGCCACCGCTGCCTGAGCGGGAGGAGGCGACGCGTCTGCTCGCGGAGCCGCGAGAGCGCGCATGGGCAGGGGGCCGTGGCTCAGACATCGGGAGACCATTCTTCCACCTCCCGCCTTGCCGCTGGGGACGCGGCGGTTCTCTGCCCTCAGGGCCTCTTCAGCGGCGCCATCGCCAACATGAGGGTCTTGTCGCCCACGCCTGGGAAGCGGACGACCGCCGTCGCCCGATCGCCGGCGCCCGAGACCTTCAAGATCCGTCCCTCACCCCATCGGTCGTGGACGACGGTCTCGCCTGCCTCGAGTCCAAGCAGATGGGCGCCGGTGGAGGCCGGCGGCTCAGGGCGAGCACCACGTCCTCCTCCGAAGACGGTGCCACCCTCGTCGTCGTCGCGGTGTCGCTTCGGCAGCTCCCACGAGCTGTCGCTCGTCGAGGTGGACCACGAGTCGCGGCTCGCTCTCCTGGTCCTGGTTGTCCCCAGCTCCTCGATCAGCTGGTCAGGGATCTCGGCGAGAAACCGGCTCGGCAGGCTGTCGTTGACCTGGCCCCACTGGGTGCGGCTCCATGCATGGCTCACGGTCAGGTGACGGCGTGCCCTCGTGATGCCCACATAGGCGAGGCGGCGCTCCTCCTCGAGGTCAGCTGGATCACCAGAGTCGAACGAGCGGCTGTGCGGGAAGACCCCTTCCTCCATGCCGATCAAGAAGACCGCGAGGTACTCGAGACCCTTGGCGATGTGGAGCGTCATGAGCGAGACGCGAGCGGTGACCTCACCGAGCTGATCTGAGTCGGCAACCAGGGCCACCATCGACAAGAAGTCCTCGACGGTCTCATAGGAGGCAGCATCAGAGACGAGCTGCTCCAAGTTCTCGAGGCGGCCCTCGGACTCATGGGTCCCCTCCACCTCGAGCTCCCGGCGATAGCCAGAAGCCTCGATGATGGCGTCGACGAGCTCACCGGGGAGCAGGTACGACGCCCCGTCGCCGGGCTCGATGCCGGCCGCCCGGTCCTCGGCCTCCTCGAGCTCGCTCCAGCGCAGATCGAGCAGATCGTCGACCACCACGTCGAGGGACGGCGTCGGTCGCAGCTTCGACCGCAGGTCGCCGAC
>CAITOG010000230.1 GCA_903893955.1 uncultured Actinomycetes bacterium | reverse complement strand
TCCCCCATATCCCACATAATCCTGGGAACCCACAAAGTAGTTCGCCACCGGGCGCCACGTGTGCAGCACTTCGATGTGAGCGCCCACGCAGGCGTCGTAGGCGACGATGTCGCCGACGGCGTGGCCGAGCAGTGCTGCCCCGAGCGGGGCAGACGGTGAAGCGACCGGCAGGTCGCCCTGCCGCTCTTCGATGGAGCCGACGAAGTAGTCCTGCGTGTCGTCCTCGTCGTCACCCTCGTAGCGCAGGGTGACTGTGCACCCCTCGACCACGGTGTCGCCGAGCGACGCTTCGGTGATCGTGGCGTTCTTGAGCAGGGCCTCAAGCTGGCGGATCCTCGCCTCCATCTTTCCCTGCGAGTCCTTGGCTGCGTGGTAGTCGCCGTTCTCGGAGAGGTCGCCGAGCGCACGTGCTGACTCGATGGCCTGCGCGATCTCGATCCGCCCGCGAGTGGTCAGACCCACGAGCTCGGCGGTGAGCCGGTCGTACGTCTCTTGGGTGAGCTTGGTGGGTCCGTCTGCCATCGTGTTCCTTCGTGGTCCCGGCGTGCACGCCGGGCTCCAAGGGTACCCGCTGGTTGGGCCTGGCTCGTCGCCTTGACCCACGGCTGGGACTGGGCGAGACTGGTGAGGTGCAGTTCTCGACCCGGGTAGCGATTATTCGATAGGCGCGCTCCACATCTAGCGCGCCCTTGCAACCGTCCACAGTGTGGGCGGTTTTTCATTTCCCGAGGTAGGAACGCTCCGTTGAGCGAAGCACAGCACATCAAGCAGATGACAGGAGGAGACGTGGCAGCAGCGAGCACCCACAAGGTGGCGGTGATCGGCGGCGACGGGATCGGCCCCGAGGTGACCGCCGAGGCCCTCAAGGTGATCAGCGCGGCCGGCGTCACACTGGACACCACTGAGTTCGAGCTCGGCGCCGCCCACTGGAAGGCAACCGGCGAGGCACTCGATGACGCCACGCTCGAGGAGCTCCGGGGCTTTGATGCGATCCTGCTGGGCGCTGTCGGACCGGCGATCGGCGACACGACCATCCCAGCGGGGACCTTGGAGCGAGGACTGCTCCTCAAGATGCGATTCGGTCTCGACCTGTACATCAACCTCCGCCCCTTCACCGGCGTGCCGGGGTCGATCGCCGAAGGAGCCGACTTCGTCGTGATCCGAGAGAACACCGAGGGGACCTACGCCGGAGAGGGCGGCTTCCTTCGCAAGGGCACGCCCCACGAAGTGGCGACGCAGGGGTCGGTCAACACCCGTTTCGGGGTCGAGCGCTGCGTTCGCTACGCCTTCGACCTGGCCGACTCACGTCCGGCGAAGAAGCTCACCTTGGTCCACAAGACCAACGTGCTCACCTTCGCGGGCGAGCTGTGGCAGCGCACGGTCGACGAGGTGTCACCTGAGTACCCCGACGTGTCCGTCGACTACAACCACATCGATGCCGCGTGCATCTACATGGTGGAACAGCCAGGTCGCTACGACGTCATCGTCACCGACAACCTCTTCGGCGACATCCTGACCGACCTGGCGGGAGCGGTTGCCGGGGGGATCGGCTTCGCCGCGTCGGCGAACCTGAATCCGGCACGCACAGGACCGTCGTTCTTCGAGCCCGTCCACGGCGCGGCACACGACATCGCTGGCCAGCAGAAGGCCAACCCACTCGCCGCGATCGCCTCGGGTGCGCTGATGCTCGATTTCCTCGGTGAGGCTGCAGCAGCAGCGAGGATCAAGGACGCCGTGCGCGACCTGTCCATGAACGAAGAGATCACCGGCACCACCGCAGCTCTCGGTGACGCCGTCGCAGGAAGGATCTGAGCCATGCCCATCACCACGACCAAGTACATCTGGATGGACGGCGACCTCGTCGCATGGGAGGACGCCACCACCCACATCCTCACCCACTCGCTGCACTACGGCATGGGCGTGTTCGAGGGGATCCGTGCCTACCCGACGCCGAACGGCGTCGCCGTGTTCAGGC
>CAITOG010000229.1 GCA_903893955.1 uncultured Actinomycetes bacterium | reverse complement strand
GAACAGCTCGAGGCACGGCTCGCACAGCAGCCGGCCAAGGGAGCGACCCCGGCAGAGCGGGTCATCGAGGTGCTCGACGGAGCCCTTCGATCGATGAACAGGCAGCCGATGCTCGTCGCCGCCGTGTTCGCGTCACTTTCCTCCTCGGACCCGGCAGCCGTCGAGTGCCAGCTTCAGATCACAGGACTCTTGGACGCGATCGTGGTCAAGGCCATCGGTGAGCCTGCACCGCCTGACATGCTCGAGCGCACCCGCATCATCGGACACGTCTGGTACTCAGCCATGGTGGGGTGGGTGAACGGATGGTCGAGCATCGAGCGGGTCTACGCCGAGCTCGAGGTTGCTGTCGACCTGTTGCTCCCGCCCGACCTCAGCGAGGAGAGCTGAGCACGAGCTCGGCGAAGGCACCAAGTCGGAGCACGGTGCGATCTGCTTCGACGGCGATCTGACCACCGTCGAGCTCGACGCCATCGGCGCTCGCCGTCGCAACTTGGTGGCCATGGAGCACGACGACGACCTGCTCTGGACGGGGATGGTCCCCGAGCGACGACCAGCGAAGCACACCGTCGGTCAGCTCGAAGGAGTCGAGCCTGGAAGCTCCCGAACCGTCACCCTGGTCATCGAAGAGTTGTCCGGTCGCCGCTCTGGAGCCGTCGACGAACACGTGCAGGGCCAGGAGCGCGGTCGTATGGTCGGCGCGAAGGCCCTCCGCCGGCCGTGTCCCGTGCCGCCAGCCATCGTCGAGCGGCACGATCGACCCTGCGCGGGCGAAGACGAGCGGTTGGCCCAGGCGGGCGGTGAGCGTCACAGTCCCCCTGACGAGCTCGGCATCGTCGGTCGACCCACCTGAGATGGCTGGCAGCATCTCCCAGCGCCACCAGTCCCCGGTGGGCAGCTCGATCCGACGCTCGACGTCCTCGCTCTGGCTCGTGATCACACACAGCAGGTCATCGCCGAGCAGCATCTGGTCGGCGTCGTCATGTGACTCGCCGGGTGCGTCGAACCACGTCGGACGGAGCAGCGGCGTACCAGCGACGGCTGCCTGACGGCTCGCCGTGTAGAAGTAGGGCAGCAAGCGATACCTGAGCTGGATGAGCGCCGCCACCTGGGATGCTGCCGGCTCAGGCCAGCACCACGGCTCACGAGCCGGTGCACCAAGGATCGAGTGGACCCTGCAGAAGGGCGACAGGACGCCGAGCTCGAGCCAGCGCAGGAAGAACTCCGGCGACGGCACACCAGAGAAGCCGCCGATGTCAGAGCCGGTGAACCCGACACCCGACAGGCCAAGGCCAAGGAAGGTGGGCACCTGCTGGAGCAGCCCCGCACGTGTCGCCTCGACGTCGGCAGTCCAGTTCCACGCATGGCGCTGCATGCCAGCCCAGCCAGCGCGCGAGACCAAGAAGGGTCGTCGGCCCGGCAGCCCCTTCGCCAACCCGTCGATGCCAGCCTCGTTCATCAACATCCCGTAGACGTTGTGGCACTCGCGATGGTCGCCGCCGCGCCCGTCGTTGTCGTGTCGAGCCGAGCGCGGGAGCGACCGATCGCCAGCCAAGGTGGTCGACGTGGGCTCGTTCATGTCGTGCCACAGGCCGGCGACACCCCGATCGAGCAGCCTTGGGTAGTAGCTGGCCCACCAGCGCCTCGTCCGCTCCGCGGTGAAGTCAGGGAAGACCGCCCACCCAGGCCACACCGTCCCCTCGTGGACGGTCCCGTCCTCCTCGGTGACAAAGTGGCCATCAGCGATGCCCTCGGCGTAGACGTCGTAGCCAGGGTCACGTCTGATGGCTGGATCCACGATCGTCACCAGCCGGGCACCGTGCAGAGCTGCG
>CAITOG010000228.1 GCA_903893955.1 uncultured Actinomycetes bacterium | reverse complement strand
TCGCCGGAGCACCTGTGCCTGTATAGCGCCGCGCTCGGCATCCTGATCTCGGGCGACCAGGTCCTGCCGACGATCAGCTCGAACATCTCGGTTCTGCCGATGGAACCGGACGCCGACCCGCTCGGCGACTGGCTGCGGTCGATTGCGTTCCTCAGGGCGAGGCTTGGCGACGAGGTGCTCGTTCCCGTCCTCGTCGCTCCCACCGCCATCCAGCGACTCGCCACCCCCGACGGCGAGCTCGCCACTGCCCGCGGTGCTGCTCGGAGCGGGACGATCATGACCCTCTCTTCATTGTCGAACACCCCGCTGGCCGACGTCGCGGTGGCGGGCGGCGGCGCACCCCAGTGGATGCAGATCTACATTCTCAAGGACCGGGCTCGAACCGCCGACATGGTGGCCCGGGTCAAGGAGGCCGGCTACCGTGCCTTGGCGCTGACCGTCGATGCACCAGTCTCGGGGCTTCGGTCCTCCGAGCTGCGCGGTGGTGTGCACCTCCCTGACGATCTGGCCTTGCCGAACCTCGCCAATGCCAGCGCCGCCCATGCCCAGAGCCAGGGGTTCATGGCCGTCGTCTCTCGCGAGTTCGATCCCTCCATCACCTATGACCACGTGGCATGGCTCGCAGACCTCTCCGGTCTCCCCGTGCTGGCCAAGGGCGTCGCTCGTGCCGACGATGCGCTCCGGTGTCTCGACGCCGGCGCGGCGGGGATCATTGTGTCGAACCATGGCGGTCGTCAGCTTGACGATGCGCTGCCAACCGCCACCGTGCTGCCCGAAGTCGCCGAGGCGCTGCAGGGTCGCGGTGAACTCATCGTCGACGGCGGCATCCGGCGACCCGCTGATGTGGTCAAGGCCCTGGCCCTTGGCGCCACGGCCGTCCAGCTCGGTCGACCCATCCTCTGGGCTCTCGGGGCCAACGGTGAGCAAGGGGTGGTCGACCTGATGTTGTGGTTCACCCACGAGCTGCGCCGCACCATGGCGCTCTGCGGGGCCGCCGACATCGGCGCCATCGATGCTTCGATGGTCCGGACCCTCCCGTGACCTCGTTCGCCGCCTTGCTCGAGGGCCGCGCCGACGATCCGTCGCCGGGGCTCCAAGAGCGAGACCGGTCGATGTGCTGGCGCGAGGTGATCGAGGAGGCTCGACGACGAGCGCATTGGTTGGTGCGCACCGCGGTCGACGAACCCCCGCACCTTGGTCTCCTGCTCCCCAACGGGATTGAGTACCTCACCTGGCTGTTCGCATGCGCACTGGCGGGATGGACCGTCGTCGGGCTCAACCCGACCCGTCGAGGCGAGGCGCTGGCGAGGGACGTTCGCTCGACCGACTGCCAGCTGGTGATCGCCGACGACGTCGCACTGGCGTTGCTCGAGGGGCTCGAGCTTGAGCTCGCCCACGATCGACTCCTCTCGGTCGATGCGGTGGCGTCGTTGGCCGCTCCGATGCCGACCGAGCCCCTCCCACTGCCCGCTGACGAGACACTTCTGCTGCTGTTGTTCACCTCGGGCACCACCGGCCACCCAAAGGCCGTTCGCTGCACGCAGGGAAGGTTGGCAGGCATCGCAGAGGCAGTCGTCCCGGTCTATGGCTTCTCCGCCGCGGACGTCTGCTACTGCCCCATGCCGCTGTTCCACGGCAATGCGCTCATGGCGCTCGTCGCACCGGCGGTCTTGGTTGGCGCCACCATCGCGCTGCCACCGCGGTTCAGCGCCGGAGGGTTCCTCGACGATGTGCGCCTGTTCGGGGCCACCATGTTCACCTACGTGGGCAAGGCCATCGCCTATCTCCTGACCACAGAGCCCAGCGACGATGATCGGTCGACCACCCTTGTGCGGGCCTTTGGCACCGAGGCCAGCACCGCCGACCGAGCCCGCTTCGAGGAGCGCTTCGGCTGCGTGCTCGTCGAGGGCTATGGCTCGAGCGAGGGAGGCGTGAACATCATCGCCACCCCTGACACGCCACCAGGCGCGCTCGGACCCGCAGCGCCAGGGGCCGACGTCGTGGTGGTCGACCCGGAGACCGGGATCGAGATGGCCCGGGCCGTCTTCGACGATTACGGTGCACTTCGCAATGGTTCGGACGCCATCGGCGAGATCGTCAATCGTTCCGGCGTCGGCAAGTTCGAGGGCTACTACGGGGCCCCCGAGGCGGAAGCCGACCGGACGCGCACTGGCTGGTACTGGACCGGAGACCTCGGGTACCGCGACATGGAGGGCTACTTCTGGTTCGCCGGTCGTGGTGGCGACTGGCTGCGCG
>CAITOG010000227.1 GCA_903893955.1 uncultured Actinomycetes bacterium | reverse complement strand
GCCAAGAAGTAGGAGAGCAGCGGTGTGGTCAAGGTGAGGTGCGACACCTCCCGGAGTGGTACACGAGCCGCCATGGCGAGCCACGCGTCATCAGCCCAGAGGTCGCCAGAGGTGAGTCCTGGCAGCCGAAGCGCGAGGCCAAAGATGCAGACCCCGACGACGATGAGCTGCTCCGCTCGCCGCGACACCCGGATCCGGGGCGCGCCGTCCAGCGAAGTGACAGTCACCGGTGCGGGTACCTCAGCGAGCTGGTCGTCGGTGCTGGACCACCTGACCGCCCAAGACCGGGCCAGTGCGCGGTGCAGTCGACGAGCCGGCTGGCTCTCGCCCGACGACGCCGTCGGGTCCGGGTCGACCGGTCACGGCGACGTGCAGCAGCCGAGCCTCGGAGTCGACGAGGTTGGCCGTCCGGATGCCCCAGAACTCGAAGCCATAGCGGTGGGCGGCGACGCTGGCCATCATGGCCACCAGCGTGCCGGCGACAGCCATCGGGTCCGCTCCTGCGGGCGATGAGGGCGCGGCTCCCTTGGGTCCATCGCTCGACGGCTGGTAGGTGGCGATCGCCCGCGCCCACGCGACGGTGATGGCGTTGAGCGCCCGCACACGGATCCCCCGAAGGCTGGCATCGTCACTGTCGAGCTCGAGGACTCGGAACACCGCTCGATTCCGCTCCCAGTACGCCAAGAAACCCTCCGCCACGCAGAGTGCGGTCTCCCAGCTGGCTGCCGGCTGCCAGTCACCATCGACCAGATCCGCCACCTGGACCGCCTCGTCGACCATCCCCTCGGCAAGCACCGTGATGGCACGTTCGACGTTCTCGAAGTACTGGTAAAAGGTTGCCGGCGAGGTCCCTGCTGACCGGGCGATATCGATGACCTTGACCGAGCGCCAGGGTGTGGTGGCCAAAAGCTCGGCGGTGGCATCAAGGAGTCGCTGCCTCGTCGCACGCCCCCGTGAACCCGGCGTCCTGCCGTCAGTGGTCATCTCGGTCCGCTGCGCCTCGTCGGCCGTGGCCATGCCTCTCCTCCAAGGGGCTCCGCTGCCGAGCGAAGCCTTGCTCAAGGGTACTCTGCCGCCCTCGCCCGACCCCGGGTGTCGTGCGCCGATAACCTCTCGCCCGTGGAGAAGATCCAGGAGCGGCCGCTGACGCGCGCGCAGGAGGCTCGCCGTCAGCGGGTCATCGACGCGGCTATGTCGCTCGCCCTCGAAGGTGGCTACGACGCTGTTCAGATGCGCGACGTCGCCACCCGTGCCGGGGTGGCCATGGGCACGGTATACCGCTACTTCGAATCGAAGGACCACCTGCTCGCGGCAGGGCTGGTCTCGTGGGTCGAGCAGCTCGAGGCACGTCTCGCACAGCAGCCGGCCAAGGGAGCAACCCCAGCAGAGCGGGTCATCGAGGTGCTCGACCGAGCCCTTCGTTCGATGAACAGGCAGCCGATGCTCGTCGCTGCGGTGTTCACGTCGCTGTCGTCTTCGGACCCGGCCGCCGTCGAGTGCCAGCTCCAGATCACGGGACTGCTGGACGCCATCGTGGTCAAGGCCATCGGTGAGCCTGCGCCGCCGGACATGCTCGAGCGCACCCGCATCATCGGGCACGTCTGGTACTCAGCGATGGTGGGGTGGGTGAACGGCTGGTCGAGCATCGAGCGCGTCTACGCCGAGCTCGAGGTTGCCGCCGACCTGCTGCTCCCGCCTGACCTCAGCGAGGAGAGCTGAGCACCAGCTCAGCGAAGGCACCAAGTCGCAGCACGGTGCGATCTCCTTCGACGGCGATCTGACCACCGTCGAGCTCGACGCCATC
>CAITOG010000226.1 GCA_903893955.1 uncultured Actinomycetes bacterium | reverse complement strand
CGAAGGCTCCGGTGATGGTCGACCTGCGCCTCACCGATGTCGGCCAGCTCGAGGCGAGCGAGACGGCTCGCCGCATCCTCGGGGGAGAGCTCTCCCGCTGCCACGGCGGCGAGAAGGTGATCGACGTCAGTGGCATCCATGGGTCACTATCCTGCCCCTATGGGCCCGAACCTGTCATCTGTGGCCTTCTTCGGCCCGTCTGGGACCTTCACCGAGGAGGCCCTCCTCACGCAGAGCGATCTGGCAGCGACTGCGCTGGTGGCCAAGTCGTCCATCCCTGACGTCCTGGACGCAGTCGACAGCGGCGAGGTCGATCTCGGTTTCGTCCCGATCGAGAACGCCATCGAGGGCACCGTCACCGCCACCATGGACACGTTGATCTTCGACGTCGACCTGCTTATCGAGCGCGAGGTGGTGCTCGACATCCACCTCCACCTGATGGCGCAGCCGGGAACACGGCTCACCGACGTCACTCGGGTCCACTCCTACCCTCACGCCCTTGCCCAGTGCCGTCACTTCTTCTCTTCGTCGTTGCCTGGGGTAGCGCGCTCGGCAGCCACCTCGACCGCTGATGCCGCCCGGCACGTCGGCGAGGCTGGTGAACGAGGTGACGCAGCGATCGCCAATCGGTTGGCTGCTGCCATTTATGGCCTTGAGGTGATCGCCGACGACATCGAGGACCACCCAGACAATCAGACTCGCTTCGTCGCCGTGGGTCGTGGCCGGATCCCGGCCGCCACCGGCCACGATCGGACGATGATCGCCTGCTTCCAAGATGCTGATCGTCCTGGTTCGCTCTACGGAATCCTCGGCCAGTTCGCCGCTCGTGACATCAACCTGACCAACCTGCAGTCGCGCCCGACCAAGCAAGGGCTCGGCGAGTACTGCTTCATCATCGAGATCGAGGGGCACCTGGCCGATCCGGTACTTCGTGACTGTTTGCGGGACCTTCGGGCTCACCTGGCCGACATCAAGTTCCTCGGCTCCTACCCTGTCGGGGGTGTCGTGGCAGCAGCAGCTCGAGCCGAGGTGACCCACGCGCGCACCGTGGCCGACGAGTGGATCGCCTCGCTCGAAAGCCATCTCGACTGATGGTCAGCTGGCGTCGTCGAGCGCACAAGCAGCCCATGGTGTCGGTTGGGTTCATCGGTCGCGAGACGCCGGAGGCCAGCGATCGGCTCCACTCGCTGGCGACCACCGTCTACGTGGTCGAGGAGGCCAAGGTCCTCTACGTCCAGGTCTTCAAGGCGGCGTGCTCGACGATGTTGTGGACCATCGCGGAGATGGTCGGCTACGGGCCGCAGGACCACCCGCTCTCAACCGACCTGCACGTGACGCGATCGCTCACGATCCATGACGTGGCGCTCCATCCCGTCCCGACCATCGACACGGTGAGTCCTGCGCTTCGCCATGAGGCGCTCACCAGCCCCGACTGGCTTCGGGTGGCGGTCATCCGGGATCCCTACAGCCGGCTCTACTCAGGCTGGGAGTCGCGGGTGCTCCTGCTCCACGATGGCCCCTGGACCGAGTACCCCCAGAGCGAGCTGGTCTTCGACGACGGCCTGCTCGACCTCGGGCAGTCGTTCCGATCGTTCGTGGCGTCGGTGGCCGAGCACCGAGCGATCTGGCAGGGCGACTTCCACTTTGCCCAGCAGGTGTACCAGCTCGCGCTCGACGAGATCGACTTCACTGATGTGGTGACGACCTCAGACCTGCCGATCCTCTTCGACCGACTCTCGGAGCGCTGCGGACGACTCCTCAACCCAGGCCGGCACAACGAGGGCCTCGGGATCAGCCTCGACGATGTCTACGACCCGGCGACCACGTCGCTCTGCGAGGAGCTGTACGACCAGGATTTCGCCCGACTCGGCTTCCCTCGCCGGACCTTCTCAGGTCCTCGTCCTGTGGTGCTCGACGCTGTGGCGACAGCGGGGCTCCGGCTGCTCGATGAGCGCAACAAGAGGATCGAGGATCTTGTAGGCGAGATCGCTCGGCGGCAGGAGGGCAGATGACTTCGCCGGCGACCGATCGGCTGCGCTCGTTGGCCTCGACCGTCTACGTGGTCGAGCAGGCCAAGGTCCTCTATACGAAGGCGTCGAAGTCGGCGTGCACGACGATGCTTTGGACCATCATCGAGCTCGATGGCCTAGACCCTGCCTCCCTGCCCTTCGCCACCCGGCCGAGCGTCATGCGCTCGCAGGTGGTCCACGACGCCAGCATCCATCCGGTGCCGACCATCGACAAGGTGAGCCCCGAGCTTCGCCACGAGGCGCTCACCAGCGACGAGTGGATGCGCCTTGCGATCATCCGCGACCCCTACGCACGTCTCTACTCAGCGTGGGAGTCGAGGATCCTGCTCGACAATCCTGGGCAGTGGCAATCCTTCCCGCAGCCAGACCTGGTCCGCATCGATGGGCGGATCGATGTGACCGAGTCCTTCCGAACGTTCGTGGCGACCATGGTCGAGCACCGTGGAATCTGGCAGGCCGACCCCCACTTCGCCCAGCAGGTCCATGTGCTCGCCCTCGATGAGATTGACTACACAGACCTCGTCACGACCTCCCAGCTCAACCTCCTCTTCGAGAGGTTGAGCGAGCGTGTTGGTCGACCGATCACCGCCAGGAAGAGCAACGAGGGGCTCTCGATCAAGCCCGAGCAGGCCTATGATGCCGCGACTGCTGCGCTGGTTGAGCAGCTCTACGACCTCGACCTCGAGCGTCTGGGCTTCGCTCCTCGCACGTTCGCTGACGCCCCGCAGCTGCTGCTCTCGGACGTGGCGACCCGCAGCCTCGACATGGTCCACGATCGCAATCGGCGGATCGTGGAGCTGTCAGACCATCTGCGGTCGTTGCCAGCAAGTTGAGAGCGCAGCCTTCGCTTGTCAGGACAGTTCATGAGCGCCGCGTCAAGAAGCGCCAGCAATCGTCTGAGACGTCGAGCTTATTGCGCTTGTGATTCGCAGCTGCGTCGAGCGGTGATTCAAGCGCTCTCGCACATGGAGAATCCTTCGTAGGTTGGTGTCATGAATGACGCGTTGGATCGTGGCCCGTTCTTCCACGGGACGAAGGCCGATCTGCGGCCGGGAGACCTCCTTACTGCAGGCTTCCGATCGAACTATCGGCCCGAGGTCGTGATGAACCATGTGTACTTCACCGCGATCGTCGACGGTGCTGGGCTGGCTGCGGAGCTTGCCGCAGGCGATGTGGCTCCGCGGGTCTTCATCGTTGAACCGACGGGTGCGTTCGAGGATGACCCGAACGTGACCGACAAAAAGTTCCCGGGCAACCCAACCCGCTCCTTTCGTTCCAGCGAGCCGCTCAAGGTCGTCGGCGAGGTGGCTGATTGGCCCCGACTGACGCCTGAGGCCCTGCAGGCGTGGCGAGATCGGCTGGCAGCGATCGCTGCCGACGAACGAGGCGAGATCATCAACTGATCTACCTTCTCGGGCGATGTCTCCAACACTTCATGGCCGGCGAGGTGGTTGCTACGCAGGGGCCGAGGCGGCCGAGCCCAGAGCCCCCGTTGCGTTGCGTGCGTCGTGAGGCCGACTGACGCGACGAGCTCGCTGGCGGTGAGTGGACGACACGGCAATGCACCGCCACGTCGGCTCGTGGCAATCAATTGGCGGAGGGAGAGGGATTCGAACCCTCGGTGGCTTTCACCACGCCGGTTTTCAAGACCGGTGCATTCGTCCGCTCTGCCATCCCTCCAAGGAAACACAGATTACCGATGGTCCAGGGGTCCGTCGGTCGAGAAGTGCTCGAGTCAGGCGTTCTTCGCCTTTGAGCGAAGTCGACCTCTCGTCTGCTGGTCCAAGATCACCTTGCGAAGCCGGATCGCTGCCGGGGTGACCTCCACACACTCGTCGTCCCCGATGTACTCGAGCGACTGCTCGAGGGTCATGAGGATCGGCGGCGTCAGGCGCTCGAAGTTGTCAGCTGAGGAAGCTCGCATGTTGGTGAGCTTCTTCTCCTTGGTCGGGTTGACGTCCATCTCCTCAGAGCGTGCATTCTCCCCGACGATCATCCCCTCGTAGACCTCCGTGGTCGGCGCAACGAACATCTGCCCGCGCTCCTGGAGCGACTCGAGCGCGTGCGAGGTAACGACGCCCCGACGGTCAGCGACCATGACGCCGTTTCGGCGGGTCTTGAGCTCGCCGGCCCACGGCGCCCACCCGTCGAAGACGTGGTGCAGGATGCCGGTGCCTCGTGTCTCAGTGAGGAACTCGGTGCGGAAGCCGACCAGGCCGCGAGCAGGCACGCGGTAGTCGAAGCGGACCCACCCGGTGCCGTGGTTGACCATCTCGATCATGTTGCCCTTGCGAAGCGCCAGCAGCTGGGTGACGACACCGAGGTACTCGTCGGGAACGTCGATGGCCACGCGCTCGATCGGCTCATGCTTGACGCCATCGATCTCGCGTGTCACCACGACAGGCTTGCCGACGGTCAGCTCGAAGCCCTCCCGTCGCATCTGCTCGATGAGCACGGCCAGCTGGAGCTCGCCTCGTCCGAAGACCTCGAAGGCATCAGGACGGTCGGTCGGCGCGACCCTGATCGAGACATTGCCGATGAGCTCCGCGTCGAGGCGGTCTTTGAGCATGCGCGCTGTCAGCTTCGAACCGCTCTGGCCGGCGAGCGGGGAGGTGTTGATCCCGAGCGTGATCGAGAGGTTGGGCTCATCAACGGTGATCGCCTCCAAGGGACGAGGATCGTCAGCGTCGGCAAGGGTCTCGCCGATGGTGATCTCCTCGAACCCGGCGACCGCCACGATGTCGCCGGGGCCGACCTCGTCGACCGGGACGCGCTCGAGTGCCTCTGCGATCGCGAGCTCGGTCACCTTGCCCTTGGTGATCGTCCCATCGATGCGGCACCATGCGACCTGCTGCCCCTTCTTCATGGTGCCGTTGATGATGCGGCAGATAGCAAGTCGCCCCATGTAAGGGGAGGCGTCGAGGTTGCAGACGAGCGCCTGGAGCGGCACGCCCTCTTCGTACTCTGGCGCGGGGATCGCCTCCAAGATGGTGGTGAACAGCGGGCTCAGGTCCTCGCCGACCTCACCCTTGGTGGTCGAGGCCCAGCCATCGCGAGCACACGCGTAGAGGATCGGGAAGTCGATCTGGTCCTCGTCCGCGTCGACGTCCAAGAACAGCTCCTCGACCTCAGAGACGACCTCGTCGATGCGAGCGTCGGGTCGGTCGACCTTGTTGATGACGAGAACGACAGGCAGACGAGCCTCGAGGGCCTTGCGAAGCACGAACCTCGTCTGGGGCAACGGCCCCTCAGAGGAGTCGACCAGCAGGATCACGCCGTCGACCATGGCCAGTCCTCGCTCGACCTCGCCACCGAAGTCGGCGTGGCCGGGGGTGTCGATGATGTTGATG
>CAITOG010000225.1 GCA_903893955.1 uncultured Actinomycetes bacterium | reverse complement strand
TGGCCAGCCCGGACTACGCCAAGGCCCACGGCCTCACCCCCCGGGCCCGCGTCCTGACCGCGGTCAACATGGGCGACGACCCGACCCTGATGCTGAACGCACCGGTCCCGGCCGCCAACAAGGCGTTGGCCAAGGCCAACATGACCTTCGACGACATCGACTTGATCGAGATCAACGAGGCCTTCGCCGTCGTGACCGAGAAGTTCATCCGTGACTCCGGTGTGGACCGCGACAAGGTGAACGTCAACGGCGGCGCCATGGCGCTGGGTCACCCGATCGGCGCCACCGGCGCCATCCTGATCGGGACCGTGCTCGACGAGCTCGAGCGCACCGACGGCCAGGTCGGCCTCGTGACGATGTGCGCCGCCGGTGGCATGGCCCCGGCAGTGATCATCGAGCGGATCTGATCCGCTGAGGAGTGCCCCTAGCGGGCGCTGATGTAGTCGACCAGGTGACGATGGTCGTCCTCGAGCTCGTCGATGCGAGCCTTGACGACGTCGCCGATCGAGACGATGCCGCACAGGGCACCGTCTGCCATCACCGGCAGGTGGCGGATCCGTAGGTCCGTCATGCGACCCATGATGTCGTCGACCATGTCGCTCGGTGTGCACACCGCAACATCGGCGGTCATGAGGTCGGCCACTGGTCGCTTCAGGATCGACGCGCCAGCGATGTTGAGTGAGCGCACCACATCGCGCTCGGTGATGATCCCCGCCGGGACGACGTCGTCCTTCGTGACGACCAGCGCACCGATGGAGAGCCGGGCCAGCTCGGCGATGGCCTCCGCCACCGTCGCGGTCGGCCTGATGGTGGCGACCTCGGCACCCTTTCGGTCCAGGACCTTTGCAACGTGCATCGTGTTCCCCTCCCCCCTCGCTCGAGGAGCTCACCGCCCCTCTTGATGGCACCCTAGAGAGGCGAGGTGGCGATGGGAAGAGGTTGGCCCCAAGTGATCTGATTCACTTGGCAGCCTCCACCTGTCAGTCGTGCTGACAGTATCGTGGGGACCCACGACTAGATCCCAGGAGGCTCACTGTGGCCGATGAACTGATCCTCGATTCCCTCGCCCGTCGGCTACGAGCCATGCACTCGCTCTACGAGGACGCCACCGCCACGATGACCGTCGAGCAGGTGAACTTTGTCGAGCGCGAGCCGCTGCTCCCGATCGCGTTCTCGCTCTTCCACTTCATCAACATGGAGGACGCCTCGATGATGCTGCTCGGGGCTGGCGACCCGGTCTACGACGACACGTGGGCCGAGAGGATCCACCCGGCGATCAACGACCACGGCAAGCACCGGACGGTGGCCGAGATGATGGACCAGCGCATCGGGGATTACGAGGCCTTCCTCGAGTACCAGGCAGCGGTGTTCGATCGCACCGAGTCGTTCGTGGCCGCGCTCGCGCCGGCTGAGCTCACCCGAGTAGTTATCGAGCGACCCTTCCCGCCCCAGATCGCTTCGACCTACTCGGCACGGGTGGCCGGCGAGCCCGGCATCACCCTGCTCGACGGCCTCGAGTGCTGGGTCTACCAGCACGGCCTGCGCCACATGGGCGAGATCGAGCACGGCCGGGCGCTCGTCGGCCTGGAGGGCATGACCTCCTAGGCGGGTGGCGCCACCGCGATGCGGCTGAGCGTCATGAAGCTCGTCCAGTAGACCTCGCCGCCGTCGCCGAAGGCTGGGAAGACGACCGATTGGACCAGGCTCTCGGTCGAGGCCCGGCCCCGCTCCTCGCCGGTGGTCACGTCGAGGACGACCACATCCTCGACGCCGACCTCCCGTGAGAAGTCGCCGAGCACGACCTCGCCGGTGGCCGGGAGCATCAAGGGGTGGGCTGCGTGGTCGAGATCTCGGGTCCAGAGCACCTCGAGCGTGTCCGCGTGGACACCGACGACCACCCCGTTGCCTGAGTCGAAGGCGACGACGATGCGCCGGACTCGATCGAGGCCAGGCGGGTTGGCGATGAGGCCGCCGGGCAGGCCGCAGACCTCGACGCTGGCCGCGTCCAAGCTGCGACGGTCGATGCGGTGGAGCCGAAGTGGCGCCGTGGCGATGCCTCGATCGCGGAACGAGCCGTCGTAGGCCTCTGAGCCCTCCCCGTCGTCGAGGAAGTAGGTGAGGTCGCCGTCGAGGACCGCATCCCAGCCATAGCCCTGGCCCGGTCGATCCCGGTAGCGAACGCCCGGGCCACGCTGGCGAAGGGTGCCGTCGACGACGTCGACGCTGAGCAGCGAGTCGGTGCCGACCACCACGATCTCGTCGCCCTTGGCCGAGAGCCGTGCCACCGACGGCTCGGTGAGCACCAGCGAGTCGATGACGTGAAGGTCGACCGGATCGAGGAGGAGCAGCTCGGCTGGCTCGACCCCGCTCGGGTCGCTGCCAGGCCACGGGCCGGCGAAGTCCTTCGTCGCCAGCTCGCCACCGGGGAGCGTGACGAAGCTGTTGTAGGGCACGGGCCGAGGGAGGCGGGCGGACGCCTCGAGCTCGAGCGTGGCGCTGAGCCGATGGGCGTGGTTGCCGAAGACCACGTGGAGGCTGCCATCTCTATGGCACGCAATGCCGCCCGGCCACATGGGACCGCCAGGCAGATCGACGCTGCGCTGGAGCGGCTCCAAGGTCATCGGATCGACACGCTCGACGAAGCTCGTGGCATCAGGCGGTGGGGTGTGGCGCAGCAGGTAGACCTCGCCTGGCTGGCGGACTACCACCATGGTGCCCATGACCACCTCTCGCGACTGGCTGGTCAGTGTCGAGGTGGGCCCGAGGCCGAGACCGAGGTCGTCCCCAGGTGCAGCCAGGCGCTCTGGCCCGCCGTCCTCGGCTGGCCAGATGCCAGGCCAGAGCGCGGCGTCCTTCATCCGGCGCCGAGCAGCCGGACCGCGCCGGTGGTGAGCACCCCTCGGGCAGCTGCCACGTCGAGGCCTTGATCCTCGCGCAGCAGGTCCCACGACTCGAACGACAAGAGCAGGTCGAGCGCAGCCAGCACGCCGTCGGGCTCGCCGTCGAGCTCGGCGCTGAAGAGGAACCGGACCTGTCGGCGCAGCAGCTCTCGTCCCCTGGCCAGGGTCTCGGCGATCAGCGGCGCATCGAACTGACGGGCGCGGACCATCCGGGCGGTCGCGCCCAGGAACTCGAAGAGCTCGGCTCGCGTGTCGACCAAGAGCTCGACCCGCTCGACCACCGTGGAGGGCAGGATCGCCGGGAGCATCCCGATCGGCGTGGCCTCCTTGAACTTCTCGTCGATCGCCGCTCGCATCAGGGCGTCGACATCATCGAAGTAGCGGAAGACGCTCCGCTGCGAGATCCCGGCTCGGTCAGCCACCTCGGCCACCGTCGGTGCCGCCGTCCCCTCCTCGAAGAGCTCGATGACCGCCTGGATGACCGCGTCCCGGTTGGCCGCTCGGCGCCGATGACGGCCGTCCATCTCGACGACGATCGGCTGGGTGGCGGTCTCGGTCATTGTGGCAGCCTACCTGCCTCTTCATCGGATCTGTGAGGAATGAACCGGGTCGCCCCGGCGTTGGAGGGTGGTGGACGAGACGAGGAGCACCAATGGCAACCACCGAGCTGAGCATCGAGACCTTCGAGCCGACCGTCAGCGGCGAGGGCACCGTCCTCGTCGACTTCTGGGCGTCGTGGTGCGGACCGTGCATGTCGTTCGGGCCTATCTACGAGGCGGCCGCGACCAAGAACCCCGAGATCACGTTCGCCAAGGTCGACACCGAGGAGAACCAGGAGCTCGCGCAGATGGTCGGCATCATGTCGATCCCTACCTTGATGGTCTTCCGTGACGGCATCCTGCTCTACCGAGAGGCTGGGGCCCTGCCGGCCGCTGCGCTCGACGACCTGCTCAGCCAGGTCGCAGCGCTCGACATGGACCAGATCCGAGCCGAGATCGCAGCCGGCGCTGACGGCGAAGTCTCTTGACTCGAGCGAGTGACTAGTCTCCCCTGAGGGCCGAGGCGGCCTAGTCCCGAGGGGGGAACGTGCGCAAGCTCTCAAGATCCTATGGTCGGCTGTTGCCGATCGTCGCCGGCGTGGCCATCGTGGCCGCCTCGATCCCAGCGCTGGCTCAAGCGCCAGCTAGTGCGGCCGCATCGTCGTTCACCGCCAGAGGCTCGATCGATGAGGCGTACGTCATCGGGGCCGCACCCGGCGACACGATCCAGCTCCTCCAGCACGGCAGCCAGGTCGGCACGAACGCCGTGGCCGACAGCCTGGGCAGCGTCGTCGTGCGCAACCTGACCCCAGGCGGGGGCTACAGCTTCGTCGACACCACGACGTCGACGACCACGCCGAAGTTCGCCGTGCTCGCCCCTGTCGGGCTACCCGCGTCGGACCCGCTCTACAACCAGACCCTGCACCCGGGGCTGAACTACATCACGATGCGAGACGGCGTCCAGATCGCAGCGACCGTCCGCCTCCCACTCGGGGCCGCCTCGCTCTCGAGCGGGCCCTTCCCGACGGTGATGGAGTACTCCGGCTATGGCACCGCCGGCCCGGCGGACCCGATCAAGGTCATCTTGAACGGGGCCAACCCCAACAACCCGCTGCTGCCTGATGGCGCGACCGAGGTCGGCGCTGTCGTGGCCCGCCTCGAGGGCTTCGCCACGGTCAGCGTCCAGATGCGAGGCAGCGGCTGCTCCGGCGGCGCCTTCGACCTCTTCGGCTACCCGTCGGACTACGACGGCTACGACGCCATCGAGACCATCGCCCACCAGCCGTGGGTGGCCAACCACAAGGTCGGCATGGTCGGCATCAGCTACTCAGGCATCAGCCAGCTCGAGGTGGCCGGCACCGACCCGCCGAACCTGGCCGGCATCACCACCATGAGCCCCACCGATGACCTCTTCTCGACC
>CAITOG010000224.1 GCA_903893955.1 uncultured Actinomycetes bacterium | reverse complement strand
GCGACACCTTGGTGCCGTCCTGGTCGGTGAGGGTGAACTTCGGGGCAGCCTGACCGGCCTCGAGACGTGCCATCGCGGCTCTCCTTCTGGGTCGTCGATGGCCTCATCGTAGGTCGGTCGCTCGGTTTCGCGGCTCGTTGGGGGTACCATGGGCAATAGATGGCACGCACTCGGCGTGCTCCATCGGGGCCCATCTCCTCCTCCACGCTGGTTGCGGGCCCGACCGAACCACAGGAAGAAGGAAGATGACGGATCTCTCCGCCACTCTCGACGCGGCCGATGCCGGCGCCGACACCTATGACACGGAGCGGACCTTCGAGTCCCTCGGGATCGCCAAGGGCCTTTGCGACGCCCTCGCTGCTGACGGGATCACCACAGCGTTCCCGATCCAGGCGATGACCATCGCAGATGCGCTGGCCGGCCGTGACGTCTGCGGCAAGGCCAAGACCGGCTCGGGCAAGACGCTCGGCTTCGGTCTGCCGATGATCCAGCGGATCGCGGCCAACCTGACGGGTGCGGGAGGCACGCTTGAGCAGCTCAGCGGCTCTCCGGCTGCGCCGAGGGGCCTCGTGCTGCTGCCGACCCGGGAGCTCGCAGTCCAGGTCCACGACGTGCTCGGGCCGCTTGCCGCGTCGATGGGCATGCGTGTCGTCGCCGTCTACGGCGGTGCCGACATCGAGCGCCAGATCGCCAAGCTCAAGAAGGGGTGCGAGATCATCATCGCCACCCCTGGCCGGCTGATCGACCTCGGCGACCGTGGCGAGCTGCGCGTCGATGAGCTCGACGTACTCGTGCTCGATGAGGCCGACCGCATGGCCGACATGGGCTTCATGCCCCAGGTCGAGTGGGTGCTTCGTCGCCTGCAAGGCCCGCACCAGACCCTCTTGTTCTCGGCCACCTTGGACGGAGCGGTCGATCGCCTCGTCTCTCGCTACCTCACCGACCCGGTGTTCCACGAGGTCAAGTCCGACACCCAGACCGTCCAGAAGATGGTCCACCACTTCTTCAACGTCCACCAGATGGACAAGGTCAAGGTGGCAGCCGCCATCGTCACCGCTTACGACAAGGCGCTGATCTTCTGCCGTACGAAGCGTGGGGCTGACCGCTTGGTCGAGGAGCTCGGCAAGCTCGGTGTCCAGGCCGCCGCCATCCACGGCGACCTGCGCCAGCAGCAGCGTGAGAAGGCGCTGGCCGACTTCACCGGCGACAAGCTCCACGTGCTCGTCGCCACCGACGTCGCCGCCCGAGGCCTGCACATCGACGGGGTCGACGTGGTCGTCCACTACGACCCGCCCGAAGACGAGAAGGCCTACCTGCACCGTTCCGGCCGGACCGCACGAGCGGGCACCGACGGTGTCGTCGTGTCGCTGCTGCTCTGGAACCAGCTGGTCGAGGCTGAGGTGATCCAGCGACGACTGGCGCTGCGGATCCCGATGGTCGAGATCTTCTCCAACAGCCCGCACCTCAAAGAGCTCGCGACCTGGACGCCGGACCCGGCTGACTCGGTCCTGTGAGCTCGAAGAAGCGCACGAAGAAGGGCCAGAAGGCCAAGGGCGGGCCCGCCCAGGCGTCGCAGGTGTCGCCGCTCAAGGTCGTCGACCCGGCTGACGGTGTCGAACGGGTCCTCGTGATCACCGCTCATCCCGATGACGTCGACTTCGGAGCTGCCGGGACCGTCGCCGTGATGACCAAGGCGGGCGTCGAAGTGGTCTACTGCCTCGTCACCGACGGGGACGCAGGCGGCTCAGACTTGGACACCACCCAGGAGCAGCGCGCTGCGATCCGACGTCGGGAGCAGACGGCCGCGGCGGCGTGCGTCGGTGTCGACCGTCTCATCTTCTTGGGCCATCTCGACGGTCAGGTCGAGGCGAACCTGTCGCTTCGAAAGGATCTGTCTCGGGTCATCCG
>CAITOG010000223.1 GCA_903893955.1 uncultured Actinomycetes bacterium | reverse complement strand
TGGGGATCGGCGAAGAAGTCGCGATCATCGATGAGGGTCACCCTGGCACCCGTCACAAGGTCGAACGCGTCGATCGAGCGCTCGACTCGCTCGGTGCGGTGACGTTCGACAACGGCAAGGATCCATCCGTCGGGCCCAGGTGCGAGGCCGCCGACATTGGCCCCAGCGATGCGGGCCCCCTGCACTGCGTGGTGGTCGCCTGGTCGAAAGGAGACTAAGGCCTGCTCATCGGCCGAGACGCCGACGACGAGGGCGCCATCTCGGTCCACTACGCAAATCGCTCCCCCGCCGTACTCGTGCACTCTGCTCGAGAGCGACATGCCCGGTGGCGAGACGATCTGCGGCGTGGCCTCGTCGGGCGACCAGCGCAGCACGACGCGATCGCCGCCAAGCTCTGGGCGACCTTCGATCCAGTAGAGGTCGCGACGAAAGCTTCGAAGGTTCTGGATCGAGAGCTTGCACCCCGCGGCCTCACGCGACGACATCGTCGAGGTCGGCTCGGGGTCACTGCGGGGCACCGTGTCAGGATAGGTCCGCTCCTGTGCGACGTCAGCCATCACCGCCTCTCTATGATCACCTCGTGCGAGCGGTCTTGATCAGCGGCGACAACTCGATGCCAGCAGTGTCCGTCACCGAGGTCGACCCGAACATCTTGGAAGGCGACGTGCTCGTCGACGTCCACTTCGCCGGGATCAACTTCAAGGACTCGCTCGTCACTCGACCGAACAACAAGGTTGCACGGATCACGCCGCTCATCGGCGGCGTCGATCTGGCCGGCACCGTGCTCTCCGATTCGACAGGAACCTATGAGCCAGGCGCAGCGGTGCTCGGCACTGGCCACGGCATTGGCACCTCATGGCACGGCGGGTTCGCAGAGCGCGCTCGTCTCCCGGTCGGATGGGTCTCGCCGCTGCCTGCGGGGCTCGATCAACGTGCGGCGATGATCCTCGGGACGGCTGGTTGGACCGCGATGGCGTCGCTGCTCGAGCTCGAGCGCTCAGGCCTGGTGCCGAGCGATGGTCCCCTCCTCGTCACTGGGGCCGCGGGTGGCGTGGGATCGACGGCGGTCGCTCTCGCCGCAGCCGCTGGCTTCGACGTGGCGGCATCGTCAGGGCGAGCTCAAGAGGCCGACTTCCTCCACCAGCTCGGTGCACAGCGGGTCATCGGACGCGATGAGATCGGTGACGCCTCTCCACGGGTCCTCGGCGAGGAGCGATGGGCGGGCGCCATCGACTGCGTCGGTGGCGAGACGCTGACCCAGATCATCCGGAGCCTGCGCTACGGCGGCGCCGTCGCCGCCAGCGGCATGACCGGCGGCGACCGCTTCACCTCGTCGATCTTCCCGTTCATCGTCCGAGCGGTGCAGCTGCTTGGGATCGACTCTGTTGAAGTCGCTCCCCCGAAGCGACACCACGTCTGGCAACAGCTGGCACAAAGGTTCCCGCCCCAGCTCCTCGACACCATCTTGGAGCGAGAGATCAGTCTCGACGACGTGCCCGAGTTGCTCGAGCTGATCGGCAGTGGTCAGGTGCGCGGCCGTGTGATCGTCGAGATCACGTAGCCAATTCCTCAGGCCGAGAAGTCCTCAGGCCGGATCGTGTCGAGGAACTCCCGGAACTCCTCGACCACCTCCTCAGCCTCGACCTCATCCTCCACCAGACCAGGAGCCTCCTCCTCTTCGGCGATGAAGACCGTGTCGAGCTCCATGAGGTGGTCGGCAACGAACAAGGGGCTCCCCGTCCGGACAGCCAACGCCACCGCGTCAGAGGGCCTCGAGGAGACCACCACCGTCTCGCTCGGGGTCGAGAGGTGCAGGTCGGCGAGATAGGTCGCCCCCTCGATCTCGGTCACGACGACGAAGTCGAGCTCAGCACCCAAGGCATCGATGATGTCGACCACCAGGTCGTGGGTCAGCGGACGTGGGACGTCGACACCCTGGGTCGCGTAAGCGATCGACGTCGCCTCAGGCGTCCCGATGAAGATGGGCAAGGTCCGCCCTTGGCCCTCTTCCTCTTCGAGCAGCAGGACCGGCGTGTTCGACTGG
>CAITOG010000222.1 GCA_903893955.1 uncultured Actinomycetes bacterium | reverse complement strand
TCGCACTCCTTGTGCCACCAAGGGTCGAGAGGCCTCTCGAGGGAGCTGTCGTCGACCCAGGCGAGGACCTTGTCGCTGAGCGCGAGTCGCTCAGCGAACAGGCGGTCGTAGAGCTCCTCGAAGCTCTCGCTCCCGGCACTGGACCCAGCGGCAAGATCGAGCCAGAAGAGCGTCGAGGAGCCATCGACCACGCCACCGAGGCAGCCATCTCCTGACGCGGCGTGGCCAAGGGCCTGCAACATCCGGCGGTAGTGGACGAGCTGGAGTGCATCGCGCCTGAGCATGTCGCCTTTGCGGAAACGAGAGCCTGGCAGAGCGACGGCAGATCGAGGGAGTGGGTCATCGAGCGGCGAGACATCGAGCGATCCGGATCCATCTGCTCGCAGAAGGTGGAGCTTGATCTCGACAGGAAGGTACCCATCGTGAGCGCGGACCAGAAGATCAGGCCGCCCGACTCGGTGGCCGACATGATCGGCAGGGAGCCACGCGCCGGCGATCACCTCGACCCGATTCTCGAGCGCGTCGAGGGTTGCCTGCTGTGCCGTTGACCGATCCGGGGCGACGATCTCGATGAGTCGGTGGCCCAGGCCCTGACGAAGCTTGAGAAGTACGGCTGCTTCATGGGCATTGCCGGCATCGATCCTTCGTTGCTCTGCCTCGGATCGAGTCCGGCGAGCCAGAACACGAGTGGCAGGATCGAGATTGAGCTGCAGCCTCACCTCGCAGCGCTGGGTCGCATAGGCGTCGAGCATCGGTGCTTCGCTGCTGCGGGTGGTCGACACTCCCCCCATGGTAGAGAACGAACCTGTGGGAGAGGTCGCCCGACCACGTCGCGCGCCACCCGTCGACGCAGGTTCCGCGGCGGGTGCCTGCGTCGAGTGGTGGTGGTGAGTCGGCCTGTAGGCGGGGTTCTGTCCACCCCCGAGGGGGCTGTGTGGCCATCCATCTCAGCGGCCTACCTGGGGACTGTCCGATCTCTCGGACGGACGAGCAGCCCATGTCCCACGCTTGGCCTTGCTCCGGGTGGGGTTTGCCGAGCCGACCGAGTCACCTCGGTCGCTGGTGCGCTCTTACCGCACCGTTTCACCCTTACCTGTGCAGGTTGCCCTGCCATCGGCGGTCTGTTCTCTGTGGCACTTTCCTGCGGGTCACCCCGACACACATCTCGTGAGCACCCTGCTCTGCGGAGCCCCGACCTTCCTCGACCCGAGCGAACTCGGCGCCGCGGCCACCCAGCCGACTCACCACCGAGAGTGATTCTTGCACCTCGCCCGCCCTCGTCGCTCAGCGCTGGTGGGGTCGGTACCCTTGGCGAGGTGGATGAGCGACCCGACGCAGCAGAGCCGAGCGGCAACGCTGTCACGATCTCCCAGCTCTACGACGAGGTCACGAGCGTCCTCGAATCAGCGTTTCCGAGGGGACGGGCCCTCTGGGTCACGGGCGAGATCCAGAAGATCTCCGAGTCGTCCGGCCACGCCTACATCGACATGATCGATACGGAGGCGGCGGGGACGAGAGGCGCGCCGGTGCTCAAGGTGAAGTGCTGGCGCTCGACCTGGGGACCGCTCAAGGCGGACCTGGCCAGGACGGGGGCGACACTTGCGGCCGGGATGACTGTCGCGGTCCGAGGTCGGCTCGACTTCTACAAGGCGCGAGCCGAGGTCGGGTTCATCTTGGATGAGGTCGATGTGACGGCGCTGCTCGGGCGTCTGGCGCTGGAGCGAGCCCGGCTGCTCGATTCGCTGCGCGCTGAAGGCCTGCTCGACGCCAATGCCCGGCGAGCACTCCCGGCAGTCGCTCGCCGCATCGGCCTGGTTGGCAGCCCGGGCACCGAGGGCTTCAGCGACTTCCTCGGGCAGCTGGAACGGTCAGGGATCACCTTCGAGGTGCTGGTGGCTCGCGCCACCGTCCAAGGGCCAGACGCCCCGAAAGAGGTCGCTCGGGCCATCGCTCTCGTCGGGTCGCAGGACGTTGACCTCATCTGCGTCGTGCGCGGGGGCGGGTCTCGAGCTGATCTGGCTGCCTTCGACTCTGAACCGATCGCTCGGGCGATCGCCACCGCATCGATCCCGGTGTTCACCGGTATCGGCCACACCGGCGACGAGTCGGTGGCAGACCTGGTCGCCCACACGAGGTGCATCACGCCGACTGCATGTGGGCAGGAGGTGGCGGGGGCAGCGATGGAGTGGCTCGACGATGTACGGCAGCGCGCCCGCTACGTGGCTGACGAATCTGGTCGGGCGCTCCGCCAGGCTCGACGGGAGCTTGCGCAGACGCGGGCCAGGATGGTCGTGGGGCCTTCCGCTGCGCTCCAACGAGCACGCACGTCGATGGAGGTGCGGCGTGAGCGCCTCGTTCCTGGGGCTCGTGCCGCCTTGGCGCGCGGCGAGGCCGAGGTCATCGCACGTCGAAGACTGCTGCGGGCGTTTGATCCGGCGCGACAGCTCGCCAGAGGGTGGACGATGACTCTTGATTCGGATGGAGCAATCGTCCGCTCAGCCGACGGGCTGGTGCCAGGTGCCAAGATCGTCACACGGTTTGTTGACGGCGAGGTGGAGTCCACGGTGTCTGAGTTGACCAGGGAGGAACGAGATGGCTGAACCTGCGGCAGCAGATCTGAGCTACGAGGAGGCCTCGGCAGAGCTCGACGCCATCGTGGCGTTCTTCGAACGGCCTGACGTCGACCTCGATGAGCTCGTCGCTCGTCTCGAGCGGGCGACCGTGCTGGTCGACGAGCTCGAGCGGCGGCTCGCGGCGACCAAGATCAAGGTCGACGAGCTCGCACCGAAGCTCGAGGCCTCTGGTGCTCAGATCGACCCTGAGACTGGCGAGGTGCTCGGTGCCTGATCACGATCGTCTTTACTTCCGCCAGCTGCTCAGTGGCCGTGATTTTGCCACCGCTAACCCGATGGCCCGCCAGATGGTGAACTTCGCCTACCTCATCGGCGATCGCCAGACCGGCGAGGCCCTGCTCGTCGACCCGGCGTACTCGACGTGCGAGCTCCTCGGTATCCTCGAGGCCGATGGCATGCAACCGGTCGGCGTGCTCGGTACGCACTATCACTTCGATCACGTCGGTGGCGAGATGATGGGGCACAGCGTCGAGGGGATTGCAGCGCTCCTCGAGCAGGTTGACGTACCGGTGCACCTCCAGGCCGCCGAGGTGCCGTGGGTGGAGCGGTCCACGGGCGTCACCGACTCCTTGGTCGGCCACGAGTCGGGCGACACGATCTCTGTCGGCGAGATCGAGGTCACCTTGATCCACACGCCGGGCCACACGCCCGGAAGCCAGTGCTTCCTCGTGGAGGGATGCCTCGTTGCTGGCGACACCTTGTTCCTCGAAGGCTGCGGTCGCACCGACCTGCCGGGCTCTGACCCTGCGGAGATGTACCTCACGCTCACCCAACGGCTCGCCCAGGTCCCGGATGACACCATCTTGTATCCAGGGCACCTCTACTCGGCACTGCCGAGCCAGCCGATGGGAGAGACGAGGCGAGACAACTGGGTGCTTGCACCACGGACGGCTGAGGAGTGGATGGCGATCTTCGGCTGACGCCGATGCCATCGAGAAGGAGAGCATCAATGCAGCACCCCATCGACAGCAACGGCAGCGTCGCCATCGTCGGCGCCTCATTGGCCGGCGTGCGCTGTGCCGAGACGCTGCGGGCGGAAGGATTCAAGGGAACGATCTTGCTGATTGGCGACGAGGTCCATCGACCCTATGACCGACCACCGCTGACCAAGCAGCTCTTGAACGGCAAGTGGGATGCGGAGCGCATCTCGCTGCTCTCGGGCGACAAGGAGGCTGAGCTAGGTCTCGATCTTCGGCTCGGTATCCGTGCGACGGGGCTCGAGGCGAGCACACGGAGCGTCGAGCTCGCAGATGGAAGCAGCATCGCCGCTGATGCGGTGGTGATCGCCACTGGTGCGTCGCTCCGTCGCCTCCCAGGGACCGAGTCGATGGCTGGCGTCCACGCAGTGCGCACCCTCGATGACGCCCTTCGCCTCAAGGAGGCGCTCGACGCGCTCGAGCCCGAGAGTCGGGTGGTGCTCGTGGGGGCTGGATTCATCGGGCAGGAGGTCGCGACCCATGCCGCAGCCCTTGGCCACAAGGTGACCCTCCTCGAGGGGGCGCCGCTCCCGCTGGAGAGGATCGTCGGCACTGAGGTCGCGGAGCACCTCGTCAGGCTCCACCAGGGGAGTGGTGCGGAGCTGGTGACAGAGGTGATGGTCACCGGCATCGAGCCACCACGAGACGGCGCACGCGCTGGCGTCGTGGGCATCGAGGCAGGCGAGGATCTCCTGGCCGACCTCATCGTCGTCGGCATCGGCGTCGCTCCGGCCACCTCCTGGCTCGAAGGGTCAGGCCTGACCATCGACAATGGGGTCGTCACCGACGAGCGCCTCGTCGCTGCACCTGGGATCCTCGCCGCTGGCGACGTCGCACGCTTCCGATGGCTCGGCGCTGGACATGACGAGCAGGTGCGGATCGAGCACTGGCAGATCGCCGTCGACCATGGTGTCCACGCCGCTCGGGTCCTCCTCGCGGGCACCAGCGCAGCCCCTGTCTTCGACGCAGTGCCCTACTTCTGGAGCGATGTGTGGGGCAAGAAGATCCAGGTGCTCGGCCACCC
>CAITOG010000221.1 GCA_903893955.1 uncultured Actinomycetes bacterium | reverse complement strand
ATGGCCGAGACCATCCCCGACAAGGGCCGTGTGCTCACCGCGATGACCGCCTTCTGGTGCGAGGAGCTCGGCGACATCGCTCCAGGCAGCCTGCTCAGCTGCGACCCTGAGGTGATCGACCGTGACGTCCCCGGGTTCGCCGGTGCCACCGAGCTCCACGGCCGCACGATGCTGGTGCGCCGCGCCGAGATGCTCCCCTTGGAGTGCATCGTGCGGGCACGCCTTGCCGGCCAGGCCTACGAGGAGTACGTGGCACACGGCACGATCCACACGATGCCCGCCCCGGCTGGGCTCGAGCTCGCCCAGGCGCTGCCGGAGCCGATGTTCACGCCCTCGACCAAGGCCGAGGAAGGGCACGACGAGAACATCGATCTCGCCACCGCCGCTGGCATCGTCGGCGAGCCACGCCTCGAGGAGGCGAAGGATCTCTGTCTGGGGCTCTTCGCCGCAGCGGCTGCGCGTGCCGAGGCGGCCGGCCTCGTGCTCGCCGACACCAAGTTCGAGCTCGGCGTCCTCGATGGCCGGCTCGTGCTCTGCGACGAGGTCGTGACACCTGACTCGTCGCGTCTGTGGCCAGCTGATCAGATCGTGCTCGGCCAAACGCCGCCGGCCTTCGACAAGCAGCCCTTCAGGGACTGGTTGGCTGCACAGCCATGGGACCGCACACCACCACCACCGTCGGTGCCAGCCGACATCGTGGCGACCACCTCGGCGCGCTATCGGCAGGCCTATGAGGCTATGACCGGGCGGTCCCTCAGCGATTGGTACGGTGAGAGCGCATGAAGTATCTCGCTCGAGTTGAAGTCCGTCTCCGCCATGGCATCGCTGACCCGGAGGGGGCGACGATCGCTCGAGCCCTGCCGGCGATGGGCTTCGACTCGGTCACCGCCGTCGAGGCGGGCCGGAGTTTCCGGGTCGAGCTCGACGCGACGGATCTGACCGCCGCGCAGTCCATCGCCGCTTCGCTCGCCGATCGCCTCTTGGCCAATCCGGTCATCGAGGAGAGCGTGATCGAGGTGGAGCAGATCTGATGGCTGTCACCGTCGGGGTCGTGGTGTTCCCCGGCACCAACTGCGAGCACGATGCCATCGCGGCTGTCCGTGCGCTCGGTGGCGACGCCCGCCTGGTCTTCCATACGGAGGACACCCTCGCCGGCCTCGATGCGGTCATCCTCCCGGGCGGCTTCGCCCACGGTGACTACCTGCGACCCGGGGCGATCGCCCGGTTCAGCCCGATCATGGACTCGGTGAGCAGCTTCGCCGCAAGCGGAGGCCCGGTCGTCGGCATCTGCAACGGTTTCCAGGTGCTCTGTGAGGCCCACCTCTTGCCCGGCGCCCTTCAGAAGAACCGGGGACTGACGTTCCTGTGCCAGCCCTCCTCGATCGAGGTGACATCGACCAGCTCGGTCTTGACCGCGGGCGCTGAGGTCGGCCAGGTGCTTCGGGTGCCGATCAACCACTTTTCAGGCAGCTACACCTGTGATCTCGACACCTTGCGCGAGCTCGAGGACCAAGGACGTGTCGTGCTCCGCTACGTCGACAACCCCAATGGATCGGTTGCCAGCGTGGCCGGGATCTCGAACGAGGCCGGCAACGTGGTCGGCCTCATGCCACACCCTGAGCGTGCGGTCTCATCGCTGCTCGGGAGCGAGGATGGCGCAGTCTTGCTGCGCTCGTTCCTCGATGCTGCTGCGACTGCCAACGTCGGCTGACCGCAGAGGGCAGCGCTGCTCAGGCCCCGGCTCGCCTCGTCCGCTTGATGCCTGCCTTGGCCAGGACCGAGGGCTCGACGCCCGCGTCACGCCAGGTCGAGTAGTCGATCTTCTTGCGAGTGCCATACGGCCCGGCTGCTTCGATGAAGTCCTTCTCGAGCTGCTTCATGTCGATGCGGGTGCTCAGGCGGGAGTACTCGGCCTCTAGGTCCTTGCGCTGCTGGCGCAGGAGCAGCGACTGGAGGGCGTCACAGCTCTCGAGCTGGGTGTCGATGGCCTTGATCTGGCGCTGGACTGAGTCAGGGGTGCGCTTGCGGCCGCGCTTGCCCTTGGTGGCGGAGAGCGCCTCGAGGTAGCGACGGACCGCGGCCCCCTCGCGGCGGCCTTGGGCCAGAGCCTCTTTGTGCTCCTTGCTCATCGTCGACTTGGTTGCCATGGTGTTCTCCCTCTTCAATTGCCAGTGCTTCTTACGAGAAATGATTGTGCTCTATTGATACTAACCCCGATAGTTCACGAGAAGTCCGTGACGCCGCTCGAAGTCATGGCGACGATCGTCTGAGCGATCGCATCGACCATTGCCCATTCGGATCGGACGCGAGGGGCTCCGTGTCGT
>CAITOG010000220.1 GCA_903893955.1 uncultured Actinomycetes bacterium | reverse complement strand
GCTCGGGCTCACCGCCAGGGATCGCCACCTCGACGACCTCCTCGAGCCATCCGAGAGCGAGCAGGAGATCAGGTGTGGCAACGGCATGGGAGCGAAGCAGCGACCCGACCTGCGACAGGGAGGCCGCGGTGAGCGCACGAAGGCGCTCGTCACCGGTCAAGGCTGCCACGCGGGCGAGCGCGGTCAGCGCCACAGCGGTCTGCGAGGGGAGCGCGCCATCGAACACCTCCTTGGCCCGTGTCAGAAGGGCCGGAGCATCCGCGCCGGTAGTGAAGAAGCCCTTGGGCTCCTCGAGAGAGCCGTCGAGGAACAGATCGATCATGTCCCACGTCACCGAGGACGCTCGTTCGAGCCACCGTCTCTGGCCGTCGAGCTCGAAGAGCCGTGTCATGGCGATCACCAACCATGCATGGTCGCCCAAGAGGGCCAGGTTGCTCGAGATCCCAGCTCGCTGGGAGCGAAGCAGGCGACCGGTCGAGGAGCGGAGCTGCGTATCGAGGTGGTCGACGATCTCGATCGCACGCTCCCCGAAGTCGGGGCGTGACAAGACGAGGGCTGCCTCGCTGAGCACAGCGGCTGTCATGGCGTTCCATTCGCACAGCACCTTGTCGTCGACGCTCGGCTGCGGCCGTCGTTGTCGAGCAGCGAGGAGAGCCACTCGAGTCGCCTCCTCGGCTGGTGAGCGAAGCAAGGTGCCTCCGAGCTCGCGGGCGACGATGCTGCGACCGTGCTCGAACGTCCCCTCGGGGGTGATGCCGTAGAAGCTGCAGGCTTCGGCAGGGGACAGGACACCGTCGACGCCGTCGAGCGCGTGCGCCACCTCAGCGGGGGTGAACACCGCGTGGGAGCCCTCGACGCCTGCGGCGTCGGCGTCGATCGAGGCAGCGAGGCCCCCGTCCTCCAGCCCGAGCCCTCGCAAGGTCCACTCGAGCGTCTCGACCGCGGTCTGGCGCCAGCCCTGGTTACCCGTGAGCTCGAAGCCGTGGAGATAGGCGCTTGCGAGAAGAGCCTGGTCAGAGAGCATCTTCTCGAAGTGGGGCACGAGCCATCGGCCATCGACGCTGTAGCGGGCGAAGCCGCCATCGAGGTGGTCGTAGATGCCACCTGCCGCCATCGCATCGAGCGTGCGGGTGGCCATCTCGAGGGCGCGCTGGTCGCCACGTCGGCGGGCGGCGATGAGGCATGCCTCCGCGTAGCTGGGCCGAGGGAACTTGGGGGCAGGACCAAAGCCGCCGAAGGTCGGATCGAACCGACGCGCCAGCTCCTCGGTCAAGGACGACAGCACGACATCGAAGTCAAGTGGATCGTCGTCGCCCAGCGGAGCGATCGAGTCGACGAAGCGGGCTTCAGTCGCAACGGCCTCGGCAAGCTCGTCTGCCTGAGACTCGACCATCGGCCGTTCAGAGCGCCACGCAGCCTCGATGGCCAGGAGGACCCGGTCGAAGCCCGGTTGGCCGCCGGCGTCGTGCGGCGGGAAGTAGGTGCCAGCGAAGAAAGGCCGCCCGTCCGGCGTCGCCATGATCGTCATCGGCCAGCCGCCGTGGCCGGTCGCCGCCTGCGTGGCGGTCATGTAGAGGCTGTCGAGGTCTGGGCGCTCCTCTCGATCGATCTTGATCGGGATGAAGGAGCGATTCATGACAGCTGCGAGCTCGACGTCATCGAAGGTCTCGTGCGCCATCACGTGGCACCAGTGGCACGCCGCATAGCCGATCGAGATCAGGAGCGGGCGGTCCAGTGTCCGCGCGAGCTCGAGCGCCTCGTCATCGAAGGGCTGCCACGCCACGGGCTGGTCCGCGTGCTGGAGAAGGTAGGGGCTCGTGCTTCCTGCGAGTCGGTTGACGAGCTCCATCTGGTCACAGTACCGGCAGGTCTCCGACCATTTGCCGCTTGCCTGCGGGTTTGTCGTAGTCTTCTCGGCGACGACGACCAAGGAGAGATCAATGTCCACTTCCGCTGCACTGCCAGGCTCGCACCACCGCCGAGTCCTTGCCGATGTGTTCCCACGCTCCATCGTGGCGGACATCGCCCTGGTTGTGGGTGCTGCGATCTTCGTCGGACTCTTGGCCCAGGTGAACATCCACCTCGGCTTCACGCCAGTGCCGATCACCGGTCAGACGCTCGGTGTCCTGCTCGCCGGCAGTGCACTTGGGTGGCGCCGAGGATCGATCGCGATGGCGTTGTACGTGGTCGCCGGCATCATCGGCGTGCCGTGGTACTCGGGCCACGCGCACGGATGGACCGCTGCAACTGGCGCCACCGGTGGCTACCTCCTCGGCTTCATCGCAGCGGCAGCGGTCTGCGGGCTGCTCGCTCAGCAGGGCAATGACCGCAAAGTGGTTCCGGCGATGGGATCGATGGTCGTGGGGAACATCGTCATCTACGCCTTCGGTGTCACTTGGCTTGCGCACTACCTCCACGTGAGC
>CAITOG010000219.1 GCA_903893955.1 uncultured Actinomycetes bacterium | reverse complement strand
TGGCGCCCTGAGCTGTACCACTGTGTTGAGCCCAGAGAGCACCCAGATGTAGGTCCCCCCGACGAAGAAGATCGCCACGGCGGCAAGCGGCAATGTGCTCGAGAGCCCGTAGAAGATGAGCGCGACGGAGAACGCCGTGACCGCCACGGTGACGACCCGCTGCTGTCCGAATCGGCGAGCCATCGGTGCCAGGGCGAGTGCGCCTAGCACCGCGCCGAGGCCCTGGGCGGTGGTGAGCACCGCTGGACCGCCCGCCCGTCGGTGCAACCCGTCGATCGCCATCGCTGCGACGAGACCGATGAACGGCGAGCCGAGGAGCGCAACCACAGAGATGAGCGCGATGGCTGCTCTGCAGCCGGGCTCGTCGAGAGCAGCACGAGCACCGGCGCGAAGCCGGGACACGATGCCCTCTCGAGTTTGCGACCGGACGTGCGGGGGAAGCCGGACGAATCCGAGCGCGAGCACCACCGCAAAGAACGATGCCGCGTTGATCGAGAACGCCGCGGCGGGCGACCACACGACGAGCACCACGCCGGCGAGTGCGGGTCCGATCACTCGACCCATGTTCCACTGCGCTGACGACAAAGAGACCGCAGCGAGCAAGTCATCTCTCTCGACGAGATCAGGCAGCATCGACTGATACGACGGGAAGCCGATCGCCCCCGCCGAGCCCCCGAGGAACGAGAGCAGCACGAGGATCCCCGGGGACGTGAGTCCCGAAGCGACGAGCGCCGCCAAGCACGCGGCGAAGGCTGCTTCCGCAAGCGTGGTTACGATCAGCCAGCGTCGCCGATCGAGTCGATCCGCCAGGACGCCACCGATCGGGGCAAGGATGCCCATCGGGATGAAGCCAGCGGCCAAGGTCAGCGCGGTCCAGAACGCGTTGTGGGTCTGCAGCGTGACGAGAGTCCCGAGGGCCACCGTCTGCATCCAGCTGCCAACGTTGGAGACCAGCGCTGACGACCACACCAGTGCGAAGTTCCTCGACCGGAGTGGTCGAAGAGAAGACAGCGGCATTGCTCGAGGCTATCGACGAAGCCTCGGAGGTGGTGCAGGCGTGCTGCACCGACTGGAGCGGACGACGGGATTCGAACCCGCGACCCTCACCTTGGCAAGGTGATGCTCTACCACTGAGCCACGTCCGCCTGACCCAGTCACTCTACCGCGCCGCGAGCACCGGGATGCACCCCCGCCCACTGGGCCTCTCAGGCGAACGAGCGAATCGACCCGGCCACAGCTCCAGGATCGAGGAGTGCTGCTGCTTGAAGCTCGAGGAGCTCGAGGAGGCGTGCCGAGTCAGGGACCCGCCGTGCGCAGCCCAGCACGCCGAACTCGAGGGTGCCGCAGTAGCCGAGCAAGGTGATGTTGAGTGCCTGGTTGAACATCAACGGCCCCATCGGAGTCGCCCGCACGATCCGCTCGCCGGCGCACCACAGCGGCACGGGAGGACCCGGGACCGACGAGATGATGACGTTGGCCACGTTCGGCAGATGATCGAAGAGGTCGAAGGCGCTGATCACTCGGCCAGCGAGAGAGGCCACCGCAGGACCGGCCGCTTCAGCCAGCTCGTTGAGGAAGTCGCTCGGCGCTTCATGGGTCTCTTTGAACTCACGGTTCTGCTCAGCGATCGCCGCCAACCGCTCGACCGGATCGGTGATCAAGGTCTGCAGTGGGACCAGCCGACCAGAGATCTTGTTCCCGAGTTCCCCCTCGGTGCCTGGAACCCTGATGTTGACCGGCACGAAGGAGATCAGATCCTCTGCCGGCAGCTCTCCCCGCTCGGCGAGCAGCTCTCGAAGCGCCCCACCCACGATCCCCATGGCGAAATCGGTGACCGTGCCGCCGTGGCGCCCTGCTGCCGCCTTGACCTCGCCGACGTCAAGACAGAAGCGCTCGAAGTTGCGTGCGTAGCTGACCGTCCCAGAGAGCGAGGTGGTCGGGGCATCGAGGATCGACGGTCCCTTGGTCTCGAGCTCGTCGGGGTCGACGGTCGTGCCGACCATCGCATCGACCTTGCCTGCCAGCCGCTCGAGGCTCGCTCCGAGCGCCTCGAGGACAGCGCCGGGTCGACGGAGCAGCTCAGACGAGGAGCGAGCAAGGAGCTCGACGGGGGTGGGCACCGGCTCAGCGTCGTCGAGCGGCGGCGCAGGTGCCGCAGGGACGTGATCCGACGAGAGGTCGAAGAGCCCAGCGAAGATGGTCACCCCAGAGACGCCGTCAGCTAGTGCGTGGTGCACCTTGGCCAACAGAGCCGTCCCGCCGCTCTCGAGCCCTTCGATCACGCTGATCTCCCAGAGTGGACGATCCGGCGAGAGCGGTCGGGCCATGATCCTCGCTACGAGGTCCTCCACCTGTCGAGGTCCGCCAGGTGCCGGCACCGCTCTGCGAACGACGTGAAAGGAGATATCGAACTCCGGGTCATCGACGAGCAGCGGCGGACCGAGATCGAATGGCACCCGCACCACCCGACGGCGGAGAACAGCGATGTTGCCGAGGCGCTCCTCGATAGTCGCCCTGATCTCATCGAACCGAGCGCTCGGGTCAGCCGTCGTCGACGAGGATGGCTCGAGCTCGATGAGGGCGCCGACATGAAGCGGCGCGTTCGGGGCGTCCATCGTCACGAAGACGCTGTCGAGTGCTGCGAGCGGTTCCATCTCAGTCCATTCCCGTGCTGCCGAAGCCTCCGGGGCCCCGTGTCGTCGTCTGGTGCGCCTCCAGCGGGATCTCACGGAAGCGAGCGTGGGCCACCTTTTGGATCACGAGCTGCGCCACGCGGTCGCCGATCTCGATTGTGAAGTCCTCTGAAGGGTCGGTGTTGACGAGCAGCACCTTGACCTCGCCCCGATATCCAGCGTCGATGAGGCCAGGGCTGTTGAGGCACGTCACGCCATGACGGAGCGCAAGACCCGATCGCGGCTGCACGAAACCGGCATGCCCTTCCGGGATTGCGACCACAAGCCCAGTTCCCACCAGCGCCCTGCCGCCGCCCGCGGGAAGCACAACTGCCTCAGTGGCGACGAGGTCACAACCTGCATCTCCCGGCGTCGCATATGAGGGAAGCGCCGCTTCGGGGCTCACCCTCGTGATGTCGACCTCGACCATTCGGGAAGGCTACCTCTCGCCGGCCTCATCGTTCAGGGCGAACCTCCAGCGCTGAGGTGGCTACGCTCAGCGTCGTGCTCGCCTGGATCGATCTCGAGATGACCGGCCTCGATCCCTCGCGTCACGTGGTGGTCGAGATCGCCTCGCTCATCACCGATGATGACCTTACGATCATCGCCGAGGGCCCAGACCTCGTGGTCGGCGCCACCGAGGAGCAGCTGGCCGAGATGGACCCCTTCGTCGTCGAGATGCACACCCGTTCTGGCCTCCTAGCCGAGATCAGGGCATCGAGTCTCACGATCGACGATGCAGCGGCGATCACACTCAGCTTCCTTGCCGAGCACATCGCTGAACCTGGGACGGTGCCGCTCGCAGGCAACTCGATCGGCACCGACCGTCGATTCCTCGCGCTGCAGATGCCGGCCATCGAGACGTTCCTGCACTATCGATCGGTGGACGTCTCCACGCTCAAGGAGCTTGCCCGCCGGTGGTACCCAGAGGCGCTCGCCACTGCCCCGAAGAAGGACGGCAACCACCGAGCCCTCGATGACATCAGGGAATCGGTGGCCGAGCTGGACCACTACCGGACGACGGTGCTTCGCCCGGAGGCCCAGCGTGGCTGAGATCCTCGACGCCGCCGACGCCACCGCGACGCTCCTCGCGCCAGGAGGGCGCTTCGAGATCGTCGAGGATGACGTTCGGGGCCAGCGGATGCGGGTGTGGAAACACGCGCCGAGCACCCTTCGCGATGTGCTCACCCTCGCCCGGCGCTACGGGGACCGAGATTTCTTGGTCTACGAAGATGAGCGGATCACCTTCGAGCAGCACCACGTGCTTGCTGCCACCGCAGCGGCTCGGCTCGCTGCGCTCGGCGTGGGGCACGGCGACCGTGTGGTCATCGCCATGCGGAACCTGCCTGAGTGGGTGATCTCGTTCTGGGCCACGGTCAGCCTGGGAGCGATCGCCGTCCCGCTGAACGCGTGGTGGACCACCGATGAGCTCGTCTACGGCCTGGAGGACTCAGGTGCCAAGGTCGCCATCGTCGACACAGAGCGCCTTGGTCGCTTGGCGGGACATCTCGACGAGATCGCTGCCCTCGACGTCGTCCTCGTCGCGCAGGAGGATCGGAGCGGTTCTGTCGACGCCGAGGTCGCCAGCCGCGTCAAGGTCCGGCTGTTCACGGAGGTCCTCGACGACGGCGAGCCGGTCACCGAGCTGCCCACCACCGAGCTCCACCCTGACGACGACGCCACGATCTTCTACACCTCTGGGACGACGGGCCGACCGAAGGGCGCGGTGGGAACGCATCGCAACAGCTGCACGAACCTCATGAACCTGTTCTTCGTCTCCAGCCGCACCCAGCTGCGGACTGGCAGCACCGGCACAGGGGGGCCGAACGCCTACCTGCTCAGCGTGCCGCTCTTCCATGCCACAGGCTGTCAGGCGATCCTCGTCGTCAACACAGCCGCCGGGGGAAAGATCGTCATGATGCGCAAGTTCGATCCTGAACGAGCGCTCGAGCTCATCGAACGAGAGCAGATCACGACCTTCGGCGGCGTCCCGACGATGGTCATGCAGGTCCTCGACTCCCCTCGCTTTCCAACGAGCGACG
>CAITOG010000218.1 GCA_903893955.1 uncultured Actinomycetes bacterium | reverse complement strand
GACTTCGCCCTGCGCGTCCTCTTGGCGGCAGAGCAGGCCGGTGCCGAGACACTGGTCATGTGCGATACGAACGGCGGCTCCCTGCCCGGCGACATCACCGCCACCGTGTCTGAGGTGCGCCGCTCGGTGACGTCGGCGAGCTTCGGCATCCACTGCCACAACGACTCAGGCGTCGCTGTGGCCAACTCCCTCGCCGCTGTGGCGGCTGGCGTGACCCAGGTCCAAGGCTGCATCAACGGCTATGGAGAGCGCTCAGGCAACACCGACCTCGCTGCGGCGATCCCTGACCTCACGCTCAAACTCAACATCCGCACGCTTCCCCTCGAGCGCTTGGAGCGGCTCACCCCGGTGAGCCACCACATCGCCGAGGTGGTCAACATGGCGCAGTCGTCGCAGCAGCCCTACGTGGGTTCGGCGGCGTTCGCCCACAAGGCGGGCCTCCACGCCAGTGCGGTGGCGAAGTCGCCTGACCTCTATGAGCACATCGACTCCGCGCTGGTCGGCAACTCGAACCGAGTCGTCGTCTCGGAGATGGCTGGGCGTGCCACGCTGGCCATCAAGGCAAAGGAGCTCGGTCTGTCGCTCGACTCTGACGAGATCAAGGACGTCCTCGAGGAGCTCAAGAGGCTCGAGCACAGCGGCTATCACTTCGAGGTTGCGGACGGCAGCCTGGATCTGCTGCTGCGCCGCGCCACAGGGTGGCGTCCGGCGTTCTTCGAGGTCGAGCACTTCGACGTGTCGACCGAGCACTCTGGGACTGGACCGCAAGGACATGCGACCACCACCACTACGGCACGAGTCAGCGTCAAGGTGGGGGAGGAGCAGCGCACCGCAGAGGCCTCAGGCAACGGGCCGGTCAACGCGCTCGACGCAGCCTTGCGGTCGGCGATCGAACCTGACTTCCCACAGCTCGCCGGCATGCACCTGACGGACTACCGAGTTCGCGTGCTCGACACGGGGCTCGGGACCGGCGCGGTCACTCGAGTCCTGATCGACTCAGCGAGCTCGGAGCTGACCTGGACGACCATCGGCGTCTCAGAGAACATCATCGAGGCGAGCTGGCAGGCGCTGATCGACTCGATCACCTATGGCCTGGTCCATGCGTCCTGAGAGCCGAGATGCTCTGGCGGAGGCGGTAGGTTCTCAGGCATGACCCAGCCGACGTTCGTCCCGATCACCAACGCCGAGCGGGTCCGCCCGGTCGTGCCGCAGCCGGTCCCAGGCCGGGCCGTGGCCAAGAACGGAGAGGTTCGAGTCCCCAGCCAGCCCACGGGCTCGATGCTTGGTGATCCCGGTCCCGATCAGGGCTATGCGCTGCTGCTGGCGCACCGAATGGCGGATCGTCTGGTCCTTCGCTCGGATGAGGATCGACATGACGTCGAGGTCGGGGCAGCACTGCTCGCCGGCAGGAGGGCCTCGATGTACGGACGTGCCCCGTCGATCTACGACCTCGAGGTCGCGCTCGGCATCTTCGGCTATCTCGGCGAGGCGCCGCAGGACCTCGTGGACTACCGGCGAGGGCTGTTCCAGTCGATCGGGCACAGCTACACCGCGCAGCGAGCTCTCGTCGACTCGGTGCCCGAGAAAACGCTGCGTCTGACGCCAGCCGATGCCGCCACCGCCTCGACCGGGTGGCGCTCAATCCTCGGGGCCTGAGCGCCCTCGATCGCTCTGCACCAGCTGGTGGACTGGTGCACCATACGGCTCGTGCTCGAATGGCGACGAGTCCACTCTCACGCCCTGGCGTGCTGAGCCAGGATGCGAAATGAGACGGACGCACGGCCGTCAAATTGGCCTCGAGCTGCCTTCCTGTAAGGTTCGAGAACACGTTCTCATCTGCGCCAGAGTGCGCTCTGAGCAAGGGGGTCCCCCATGTCGAATCCAGTCATCGTCGAGGCTGTCCGGACGCCGATCGGGCGTCGCAACGGTTGGCTCTCTGGCCTGCATGCAGCTGACCTTCTCGGCGCAGCGCAGGCGGGCGTGATCGAGCGGGCTGGCATCGAGCCGCTCACCGTCGAGCAGGTCATCGGCGGTTGTGTGACCCAGGCAGGCGAGCAGGCGTCCAACGTCACCCGCACCGCCTGGCTCCAGAAGAGCCTCCCCTACGAGACCGCAGCGACCACGATCGACTGTCAGTGCGGCTCCGCCCAGCAGGCGAACCACATGATTAACAACCTGATCGTCGCCGGCGCCATCGACGCAGGCATCGCCTGCGGCGTCGAGGCGATGAGCCGAGTCGGACTCGGGGCGAACGCCTACAACGGCCCTGGACGCTCCAAGCCCGAGAACTTCCCGTGGGACATGCCGGACCAGTTCGGTGCCGCTGAGCGGATCGCAGAGAAGTACGGGATCACCCGCGAGGACGTCGACTGGCTCGGCCTTGTCTCCCAGCAGAAGGCCGCTGTGGCCTGGGAGGAGGGTCGGTTCGACTCGCAGATCATCCCGGTGACCGTTCCTGTCGTCGGTGAGGAGGGTCCGATGGGAGAGGACAGCGGCGAGACTGCGGTGATCACCCGCGACCAGGGCCTCCGTGAGACCACCGCCGAGGGCCTGGCCAACCTGCGCCCAGTGATGGAAGGTGGCATGCACACCGCTGGTAACTCCTCGCAGATCTCCGACGGCGCTGCTGCAGTCCTGTGGATGTCCGAGGAGCGGGCCAAGGCTGAAGGGCTCCGTCCTCGCGCCAGGATCGTCGCCCAGGTCCTCGCGGGTTCCGACCCCTACTACCACCTCGACGGTCCGATCAGGGCGACTGGCATGGTGCTGGACAAGGCTGGCATGACCATGGACGACATCGACCTGTTCGAGGTCAACGAAGCCTTCGCCTCAGTCGTGATGTCCTGGGCCAAGGAGCACAACGCCGACATGGACAAGGTCAACGTCAACGGTGGCGCGATCGCGCTGGGCCACCCGGTGGGTTCCACTGGCGCACGCTTGATCACGACGATCCTCAACGAGCTCGAGCGTCGGGACCTCACCTACGGCCTTGTGTCGATGTGCTGCGGTGGTGCGGTTGCCACGGGGACCATCATCGAGCGCATCTAGCGAGGCGGCGGCGAACGAGGAGGACTGGTGAGCTCGTCGCTGGCAGAGCGGCGGGCGAACCGAGCATCGTCGGAGCACTACCGGTGGGTCGTGCTGTCGAACACGACCATCGGGACATTCCTAGCCCTGTTCAACTCGTCGGTCGTCATCATCTCGCTGCCTGCCATCTTTCGGGGCATCGGCGTCCAACCGCTGGATCCGGCCAACATCGGCCTCCTCCTGTGGACCTTGCAGGGCTACCTGGTCGTGACCGCAGTGCTCGTGGTGACCTTTGGTCGCATCGGGGACATCTTCGGTCGGGTGCGGATGTACAACGCCGGGTTCGCCATCTTCACGGCAGCGTCGATCGGCCTGGCGCTCACGCCGCTCACCGGGACTGCAGGCGCGCTCTGGATCATCGGAGTGCGAGTGATCCAAGCGATCGGTGGCGCACTCCTCATGGCCAACTCGACGGCGATCCTGACGGATGCCTT
>CAITOG010000217.1 GCA_903893955.1 uncultured Actinomycetes bacterium | reverse complement strand
CTGACCGAGGCCGAGCACGAGGCCTTGATGGCCAAGTCCGCCGGTGCAGTGGAGACGGGAAGCACCTCGGCGGGCTAGCACGGTGAGGCCCCCTCGACCAGGGGAGCTCAGAGACGCAACGAGCCCGGCTCCCTCGAGGGAGCCGGGCTCGTGTGCTTCTCGCCGTGAGGCGACGGACGCTTAGCTGAGGCGCTCGACGATCATCGACATGCCCTGGCCGCCGCCGACGCACATCGACTCCATGCCGAAGGTCTTGCCCTCGTCCTCGAGGGCGTTGAGCAGGGTGGTCATGATCCGGGCGCCGGTCATCCCGAACGGGTGGCCCAGTGCGATGGAGCCGCCCTTCACGTTGAGCTTGTCCCAGCTGATGCCGAGCTCCTTGGCGGAGGGGATGACCTGGGCGGCGAACGCCTCGTTGATCTCGACCAAGTCGATGTCATCGATGCTCAGGTTGGCTCGCGCCATGGCCTGGCGGCAGGCCTCGATCGGTCCGAGGCCCATGATCTCGGGGTTCAGTCCGGTCACACCACTCGACACGACCCGCGCCAGCGGGGTGAGGCCGAGCGCCTTGGCCTTGGTGTCGCTCATCACGACCACGGCGGCTGCGCCGTCGTTGAGCGGGCACGCGTTGCCAGCGGTGATCTTGCCGCCTTCGCGGAACACCGGCTTGAGACCGGAGAGGCCCTCAGCGGTGGTGCCAGCGCGCGGGCCGTCATCCTTGGTGATGAACACGGTGTTGCCCTCAGCATCGACGGTGGTGACCGGAGTGATCTCCCGCTCGAAGAAGCCGTTCTCCTGGCTGGCCACAGCTCGCTGCTGGGAGAGGGCGGCGAACTCGTCCATTTCCTCACGGCTCACGTTGGCGTACTCGGCGACGTTCTCTGCGGTCTGACCCATCGAGATGTAGACGTCGGCGAGCTCGCCCGCCAGCGGGGTCCAGTCGGTCGTGTAGGCGGGGCCGCGCTCTGCGGTCCGGGCCTCCGAGGCTGCGAAGAGCGGGTTGTGCGGGCCAACGTCCGAGGCGCCGTGAAGGAAGCGGCTCACAGTCTCGACGCCGCCGGCCACGAAGATGTCGCCCTCACCGGCCTTGATGGCGTGGAACGCCATACGGATGGTCTGGAGCGAGCTCGAGCAGTAGCGGTTGACAGTCACGCCCGGGACATCCTCGAGTCCGGCCAGGACGGCGGCGACACGGCCGAGGTTGTAGCCGGCCTCACCGGCAGGCTGGCCGCAGCCCCAGATGACGTCCTCGACGCTCTGAGGGTCGAGCCCCTCGACCTTCTCGAGCACAGCGGAGATCGCGAGGGCGGAGAGGTCGTCTGGGCGACAGTTGACAAGCGAACCCTTGTTGGCTCGGCCGATGGGCGTCCGGGCGGTGGCGACGATGACTGCTTCGGGCATACCAAGTCCTTTGCACTAGGGAGTTACCACTCGGTAACCGGGGTCATGCTAGTCCCAAGGTCACCCGATAGGCAGAGTGGTGGCAATTTCTGTAACGTGTTCTACCTGACGAGGTCGAGGAGGGGCGATGGAGATCGGCTACACGCCGGAGCAGGAGAAGTTGCGCACCGAGCTGCGCGAGTACTACGAGAACCTGCTCACGCCTGAGATCGAGGAGGGCCTGGCCGAGAGCCACGGCATCGGTCCCGTCGTCCGCTCGGTCGTCAAGCAGATGGCCTCTGACGGCTGGCTCGGGATCGGCTGGCCAACCGAGTACGGCGGCCAGGGCCGCAGCGCGGTTGAGCAGTTCATCTTCTTCGATGAGTCGATGCGATCTGGTGCGCCGGTGCCCATGCTGACCATCAACACCGTCGGACCGACGATTGCAGAGTTCGGGACGCCAGAGCAGAAGGAGTTCTTCCTGCCGAAGATCCTCGCTGGCGAGATCCACTTCTGTATCGGCTACTCGGAGCCCAACGCTGGGACTGACCTCGGCGCGCTTCAGACCCGAGCCGTGCGTGATGGTGATGAGTACGTCATCAACGGATCGAAGATCTGGACCAGCCTCGCCGGTGATGCTGACTACATCTGGTTGGCGGTGCGCACCGACCCAGAGGCGCCAAAGCACAAGGGCATCTCGATCATCATCGTCCCAATGGACACGCCTGGTATCCGGGTCGTTCCCATGAACCTGATGTCGAGCCACAACATCAACTACACCTACTTCGACGATGTCCGGGTGCCAGCAGGCAACGTGGTCGCCGGCGAGAATCTCGGCTGGAGCCTCATCACAAGCCAGCTCAACCGGGAGCGCGTCACCCTGTGCTCGCCCGGGATCATCGACCGGGCGCTCAGCGACGTCACCGAGTGGGCCAAGAACACCACACTGCCTGACGGACGACGGGTGGTCGACCAGGAGTGGGTCCAAGAGCACCTCGCTCGCGTCAAGGCTGAGGTCGAGTTCCTTCGCCTCATCAACTGGAAGGTCGCCTGGCAGGCGACCGAAGGTCACCTCGACGTGGCCGACGCCTCGGTCATCAAGGTGTTCGGCACCGAGTTCTACCTCCGCGCCTTCCGGCTCTTGATGGAAATCATCGGGCAGGGCGGCTATTTGCAGCGCGGCTCGACCGGTGCCGTGTTGAAGGGGCGCCTCGAGATGTATGCCCGCTCGATGGTGATCCTCACCTTCGGCGGCGGAACCAACGAGATCCAACGAGACCTCATCGCCATCTTCGGCCTCGGCATGCCGCGGTCACTTCGCTAGGTACCCCGGACGCAGACGCACAAAGGAGCTGACAATGGATTTCTCCCTCTCTGAGGAGCAGCAGGCGGTCCGTGATCTGGCGATCCAGATCATCGGGGATGCCTCGACGCCCGAGCGGCTCACCGAGATCGAGCGCGCCCAGGATCCGAAGGGGCCGTTCGACGCGCTTCTGTGGGCAGCACTCGCCGAGGCGGGCCTGCTCGGCATCGCCATCGATGAGGCGCATGGTGGGCAAGGCCTCGACTTCGTCGCGTTGAGTCAGGTGGTCGAGGCGGCCGGGCTCACGGCGGCCTATGTGCCTGTCGTCGAGACACTGGTGGCCGCGGCCGACACGATCTCCCGTCACGGGACAGCCGAGCAGAAGGACGCCTGGCTCCCAAGGATCGCGAGCGGCGACCTCATCGCCACCGCAGCAACCGCGGAGCTGGTGGGCGAGGCGATCGTCGATGGCACGCTCAAGCCGGTCACGACAGCGACGCCCTCGGGTGATGGATGGACCCTGAGTGGCACCAAGGCCTGCGTGGCCTCGGGTGAGCGCGCCGACCTGCTGCTCATCCCTGCCTCCCTGGCTGGCGGCGGGCTCGGCATTTTCCTCGTCGACGGCGCGTCGGTGACAACGGAGCGTCAAGAGGGGCCGGCCAGGCCTGAGGCCCTCGTCACTCTCGACAATGTGAAGGTGGCAGCCGACCGACTCCTCGGTGGGTCGACGACAGACGGCTACGTCCTCGTCGACTCCTTGGTGCTCCGGACCACCGCGGCGCTGTGCTCGCTTGAGGCTGGTGCAGCGACGGCTGCGCTCAAGCTCGGTGCCGAGTACACGTCAGAGCGCGAGCAGTTCGGTAAGAAGATCGCGACGTTCCAGGCTGTGGGACAGCGGCTCGGTGATGCCTATGTCGACGCCGAGGCCATCAGGCTCACCTCGGCCCAGGCAAATTGGCTGATCGCCACGCGTGAGCATGTCCTCGATGCCATCGATGCGGTGGCGATCGCCAAGTTCTGGGCAGCCGATGGCGGCCAGCGCGTGGTCCACGCTGCCACCCACGTCCACGGCGGCGTGGGGGTCGACCGGGAGTACCCCCTGCACCGCTACTTCTTGTTGACGCGGCAGATCGAGCTCAGCCTGGGCGGAGCGACGCGCAACCTCCTCGAGATCGGTCAGAGGATGGCGAACGCCTGATGGCTGGCTGGCGGCGGCTGGTCGTCGGTCTCCTCGGGGCCGTTGGCACGCTGCTGCCGATCGTCGCAGCACCCGTCCCAGCATCTGCTGCCGGGCTCAAGGCGACCGCGGCACCGCTCGTCGGCATCTCTGATGGCCAACAGGTCTCAGTCCGCCTCAAGGGCGCGCCTCCCACCTCTGACTGGATGGTGGTCGAGTGCGGACCCAAGGCCATTGGGTTCCTGACCTCGCACGCATCGCCGACGCAGGATGGCTGCGAGCAGCGCTCGACCTGGGTCATGCCCATCGACTCGGCGGGCCAGGGCGCCATCGTGGTAACCGCCCACGCAGTGCTGACCACAGCGGCCGGCGCAGTCGACTGTCGGATCGAGAGCTGCTTCGTCGCTGCCGAACAGTGGCCATCTGGCGCCCTCGAGCTCTTCCCGCTGTCGTTCGCCGACACGGCCTGTCACTTCTCGTTCCTCGGGTGCACGCCGGCGGCGGATGCATGGGATCCACTGGTTGGCGCACGGTCCCAGGTCGGCGGCACGAAGAACCCTCCCGTGATCACCGGCGGGATCGCAGTGATCAACGCGGGCTCGCCCCACGGCTTCGGCGCCACGCTCGACCAGGCGCCAGTGCTCCCGTTGTCGGCGACCGGCGCGACGTCGGTCCCGGGACCCTACGGCGGGTCGCTCAGCCTCGGCGCACCCATGGTCACCGGTGATGGCGAGGGCGCGGTCGAGCTTGCAATGGCCGCACCCGGTACCTCCTGGGGCGCCATCCAGCCCAGTTCGGTGGTGGCCGACGTGACGTTGCACGACCAGACCACCCACCGTGCGTCACCGACCCAGCAGATCGTTCTGTTCCAAGGAGCGACGCCCTTCACCTATACCGGGTTCGTCGGACAGGTTCATGCCGGCGACACTTACTCGGTGACAGTCGCCGCTGAGCCATCGCGGCGCGATGGGGGCCTCTCGGAAGTGCCCAAGGGACAGGTGCCCCAGATCGTCGTCGAGCAGGTTGGCCTCGTCGCATTCGACCCGACCTCGCCCGACGGCTTGCTCGAGAGCCACGCGCCGGTGGTCTATGGCCGGTCGACTTCTGCGCTCCACGACACGCCGGTCCTCCTGGATGCCACCGCAACCCCGCAAGGTGGCGGCAGCGAGCAGCTCAGCTACACCATGCTCTGGAGCCACGAGGATGCTGGCACCGCGTTCGTCCCGCTGCTCGAGTGGTCGGCGTGGGGTCGCCTGACCGATATCGAGTCGATGCTCAGCATGAGCGTCGACACTTCAACTGGGCAGGTGACACACGCCTCCTACCTGTGGGGTGGCGTCCCGAAGGCCGGCTACCCCGACTCAGACGGCGCGCTGAGCGAGACGAACCAATCGTTCCCCCTGACCGGCAGCTCCCGGTGGTGGGGCAGTCACCCGATCAT
>CAITOG010000216.1 GCA_903893955.1 uncultured Actinomycetes bacterium | reverse complement strand
GGTCAGGGACCTGGTCGGCAGGGGAGGGCCCACGAGGGACGAGATCGGACGCTCGATGGCGGTCCTCGAACGCGTCGGGATCGCCGATGCGGCCGACACCGTGGTTGCCCGACTGAGCCTTGGGTCCTGTCGACTCGTCGAGCTGGCCCGCGCCTTGGTCACCTCGCCATCGGTCCTCTTGGCCGATGAGCCCTCGTCGGGCCTTGACGCTGCGGAGTCAGGGCGGGTGGCGGAGCTGCTCAGCTCGTTGAGCGGCGATGGCCTCGCCATCATGCTCATCGAGCATGACCTCGACCTGGTCGCAGCGGTGAGCGATCGAGTGGTCGTGATGGATCTCGGCGCTGTCGTGGCTGATGGCTCTTTCAGCGAGGTCATGGCTGACCCGAAGGTGCGGACCGCCTACCTCGGCGCGACCCGATGACGTCGGTGCTCGACCTCGTCGACGCGCACGTGGCGTACGGACCCTTCAAGGCGCTCTTCGGCGTCGATCTCTCGATCGACATGGGCGAGGCGGTGGCCCTGCTCGGTGCCAATGGTGCGGGTAAGTCGACTGTCGCCAGAGTGGTCTCGGGCCTGGTCCCGCTCAGCGAAGGGCGCCTCGTCCTCAACGGTGACGACATGACCGGCGCGGCAGCGTGGCGGATCAGGCGGGCGGGTGTGCTGCAGGTGCCCGAAGGCCGCGGCATCTTTGGGTCGCTCAGCGTCGAGGAGAACCTGACCATCGGGCTCTTGATGGAGCCGCGTGCTCGACGACGAGAGCTGCTCAGGGAGGCGTTCGATCGTTTCGAGCTGCTCGCTGAGCGTCGAAGCCAGCGGGCGGGGACGCTGTCGGGAGGCCAGCAGCGGTTGCTGGCCCTGGCGGTGGCACTCATCGATCCGCCAACCCTCCTCGTGGCCGACGAGCTGTCGCTCGGCCTCGCGCCAGGGATCCTCGACGAGATCTACGCGTCGCTTGCTGAGCTCAAGCGCCAGGGGACCTCCTTGCTGATCATCGAGCAGCAGACCGAGCGAGCGCTCGACATGGCAGACCGTGCGGTCGTGCTCTCGAGGGGGTTGGTGGCCTACGACGGTGAGCCCAGCGATGCAGTCGCGGTCGCCGGGGCGATGCTCGGACCAGCCTCGAGCTGAGAGCCGGCGCCCGGCCCCAGCGCGATGGGGACGTGCTGTCGTGGGACAATGAAGGAATGCGGGTCTACCGATGCTTCGCCTTTATGGACCTGTCGGGCTTCACCGCGCTGACAGCCCACGAGGGTGACGAACCGGCGGTGGCGGTACTCAGTTCGTTCCGATCGACGGTTCGAGAGATCTGCTCTCGTCGAGGCGTTCGCATCGACAAGTGGCTAGGCGATGGTGCGATGCTCGTCTCAGTGCAGCCCACGCCGCTGCTCGCGGCCTTGCTCGAGATCGAGCTGGCACTCGAACGAGCCCATCTGCCGCTCAGGGTTCGCTGCGGTGCTGCAGATGGCGAAGTCATCCTCCACGAGGGCGACGATTACATCGGCCACGCGGTCAACATGGCGGCGCGCCTGTGCGACCTGGCACCCGGCGGCGAGGTCCTCGTGACCCAGGAGCTGGCCAGGGAGCGCCCCGGCTGGTCGTCGATCCGAGAGGCGCGCGAACAAGAGATCAAAGGGTTCGACGAGCCACTCAGCGTCGCGGTGATCGGTCTCGCCAATCTCGGCCCGTCGGCTGCTCCCTGCCCGGTCTGTGGCATCCCCGTCGACCCCTCGGTCGCCGCCGCCTCCTCTCGTGACTCCTCGGGTGCGAGCGTCTGGTTCTGTGCAGAGAGCTGTCAGGAGACCTGGCAGCGGCGGCCGAGCTCGTCAACGGTGCACCAGGGGAGCCTTCGGGTTCCGTTGATGGGGTCGTGAGGCTTTTCGCATGAAGCTCAGCGTCAAGCAGATCGTCGCCTCGGTTGCAGGTGCGGTGATCGCTGCGCTGGCGCTCTCCTTCTTTGGGGTCGGAGGGACGATCATCGGAGTCGCGCTCGGGTCGGCGGCTGCCACGATCACCTCTGCGCTCGCCTTCCACTCGCTCGAGGCGGGCCATCAGAAGGTCAAAGAGATCGTCAAGGACCAGCCGCTTGGCACCGCCCCATCTCAGCCAAGCGCGCCACCGGCACCACCAACGCTCGGCGCGCCGGTGCTGTCTGCGTCGGACTGGAGTCGAGAGGGGCCAGCCATCGCAGCCCCGCCACCTGTGGCGCCGCTGCCACCGGCGTCGCCCCGTGGCGTCCGCTGGCCGGTCATCGCCGTGATCGGTCTGGTGTTCGTCTTGGCGCTCTCGGTGGTGACCGTCGTCGAGCTCGCTGTCGGCAAGCCGCTCAGCACAGTGGTCAAGGGTGGCCCAGCGCCGGCCAACAAGACGAGTGTCGGCGATGTCTTCTCGAGTCGTACCGCGACGACCGTGTCGACCACAACGTCCACTCTGCGACCAGCGACGACGACGACCGGGCGCCCTGCGACCTCGACTACCACCTCGTCGACCACGACGTCCACGGTCCCGGCAACCTCTTCGACCACCACCACATCGACGTCGACGACGACGCCTTCTGCAGCGCTCAGAAGCCCCTGAAGGTCGGGTCCCGCCGCTCGATGAAGGCGGCCACGCCCTCCTTCATGTCCTCGGTGGTGGTGACCAGCTCCTGCCCCCAGGCCTCGTCGAGGAGTGCGCTGGACCGGTCGTGGTCGAGCGCACGGTTGGTGATGGCCTTGGTGATGGCGATGGCACGAGTCGGCGCCTGCGCCAAGCGCTGGGCCAGGGCCGTGACCGCGTCGGGGAGCTCCTCGTCGGGAACGACACGGTTGGCGAGCCCGAGCGAGAGCGCCTCATCGGCGCTGACAGCGTCGCCCAGGAAGAAGAGCTCCTTGGCCTTCTGGATGCCGACGAGGCGCGTGAGCAGCCATGCGCCCGCTGCGTCAGGGGCGATGCCGCGACGGATGAAGACCTCGATGAACCGGGCGCTGTGTGCGCACACGACGAGGTCGCAGGCCAATGCCAGGTGCATGCCGCCACCAGCAGCTGTGCCGTTGATGGCCCCGATCACCGGCTTCTCGCAGTCGAGGACGCTGGTGACGAGTCGCTGCCATCCACGTTGGATCAGTCGAGCGGCTTCCCCCTGCGCGCGAGGCGGCGCGCCGTCTGGTCGTGGTCGAGGTGGCCGCTGATTGCGCAGATCGGCGCCCGTGCAGAACGCCTTGTCGCCAGCGCCGGTCAGGACGACGCATCGGACGTTGAGGTCATCGGATGCATCGTCGAACCACTCGACGAGCTGCTCTCGCATGTCAGCGTCGAGCGCGTTGCCGGCCTCGGCCTTGTCGATGGTGAGACGAAGGATCCCGTCGTCGAGCTCCCGGGTGATGTTGTTGGCGCTCTCAGTCATCGCGTTCCCCCAAAGGCTGTGGGCGAGGTCATGTCCCGTGACCGACGCTGTCGGTCACGGGACATGCTCGCAACTTGGGGTGATCGACGGGGCTCGAACCCGCGACCTCCGGGGCCACATCCCGGCGCTCTGCCAGCTGAGCTACGACCACCAAGGCGTTCAATACTGCCACAAGCTGCCTGTGGTGGTGCCAATCGGCGGAGAGGCTTCGACCGCTCGTTGGGGCGAGGGGGTAGCCTCTTGTCGCGCGGTGATGATCGCGCCAGCGCCCCTGTAGCTCAACTGGATAGAGCAGGTGGTTTCTACCCACGGCGGTCTCATGAGCTGTGCTTCCCTTGAAAAGTCCAGGTCGCCGGCAACCCTTGGTCGGGGCACCATCTGCTGTAAAGGGCGCGAGCCATCTGGTCAATGTTCATTGCTGGTGAATACCCCAGATGGGTAGCCCCAAGCCGCTGTGGTCGGACATGCCTGATTGCGACTCAGCCGCTCCGATCTGCGACTCGATCTGCTGGGCGAGCTGATCTGCTCCCTGAGAATCGGAGATCAGGCTCGACGTGGCCGACACCGAGTTGCCGTTCGAGTTCGCCACGCTGCCCACGTCGATGATCGTCTGCTGGTTGTCTTGGTCCGCCCACATGGCGAGCTCGTCGTCGATGCTCTTGAGGCTTGGATAGCCGCTTGTGGGAGTGTTCGTCGCCACGGCAAGCACACCACTGTTCGACGTCTTCGAACACGCGGGGGCGGCGCTCTTGGCTGCAAGTGATGCACCGACGAGGTTGGCGGCCGTCGGGCTCGTGAGCATTTGCTGCGCGGCAGTCTGGGCAGCCTCTGTCTCGAGGATGCACGACCATCGCCGAAAGTCAGGTCACGAACCTGACAACCGATCTGGCCGCAAAAGCGCCGCTCACCAATCCAGGAGTCTCGTACGTATCGGGCTCGACGCCGGCGAACACGAGGCGGTCGACACTCTCCTTTGGTGCGCCAGCGAACGCGCCACAGACGACTTGGCAAGACATCTGCTCCCGCGCGTCGTTCACGTTGCCCGTGACGCCGACCCGTTGCCGACTTCGCATCGTCAATGCAGGAACCTTCCCCGCCGCCATCACCTCGATGTCCGGTGATGGCACCTCACAGACGTACGTGGCAGCGCAGGGCCTGAGTGTGGGCGACAAGGTGACCGTGACGGGTTGCTCCGTCGCTGGCTACAACGTGACCAACGCTGTCGTGACAGCGGCGTCCGGCACACAGTTCTCTGTTGCGGGAACCACCACCACTTCGGGTTCAATCGGCGGCTCGTTCACCTATGCCCTTTCGCAATCTGTGACGATCACGGGCGCTTGGTGGGGAACCCCGAACGGCGGCGAGTCGACTTGGCTTGGTGATTTCGCCTCGGCCCCGACACAGGTACTCACCAGCTCGACAGTCGACCTCAAGGACGACTGGACTTCGGCCTGGTTCATACCCCCGTCGAGTGCTGTGGCCGATGCGTTCCAGGCCATCTCCATCGGCTTCACGGTGGCAAACGATTCCAAGGTGGTCCGCGCCGCCTCACCGGGTTGGTCCTGGCACGGTACGACCGGGACCGGTTGCGCCACCGCTGCGAGCGCAGCCGCCGTCCCCGGCGTGGGAACACAGACCGCCTACTACTTGCCGTTCGACGTCCGCATGGAGTTCGAGTTCGTCGGGTCGAATCAGATTGGCCTGTTCGTCGGCGACTCACTCACGGGCGGCTACATCGCCAACCTCGCAGGCGTGGGCCGGATGGGCCAGGACTCCACCTGGCCGCAGATGGCTGCAAATCGGATGGGTGCGCTGGCCCTCAACGCAGGTGTGAACGGCGCCACGACCGGCAACTGGGCGCAGTCTGGCGCCCGCATGTGGTCGCGCTTCGATCTGTCAACGTGTGCACCTGACTTTGCCGTGATCGGGTTGGGGACAAACGACATGGCGCTGGCGCCTGTGCCATCAGTGTTTCGGGCGAACATCCTTGCCATCATCTCGAACTTGCAATCACTCGGCATCAAGAAGATCTACCTCGTGACGACACCGCCTTTCCCCGGAGCCGCCTTCTATCGACAGGCGATCCAGGCAGGCATCCTCAAGGTGACCCTCGCCGCGGGTGCGCTTGGGTCTGTGACCATCGTTGGTCCGGTCACGACGACCACGGCGCAAGGTGGCGTGCCCGGTGGTGGCAACCCAGGGGCGACGACCGACTGGTATCAGTCAGGGACGAGCTTCAGCGTCACGAGTTGCACCACCACGAACAACTCGCCCGTCGTGACGACAACCAACAACTTCCTGACGGCGAACACCATCGGCGTGTATGTCGGGTCATATGTTTCGGGAACCGGCATCCCAGCCGGGACGCAGGTCAAGTCTGTGGACTCGGCCGGGCAAATCACCTTGTCCAACAACTGCACGGCATCAGGAACGGTCACCCTTTCGTTCAACTGCAATACGTGTTACTTCGAGTTGCCGAGTTCGGGACTCATGGAAGGCCCGTTCCCGATCACGGCGGCATCGGGCACCACGACGCTCACGTTGACGGTTTCAGGAACCCTCGCCAATGGTCATGTCCTTGGAAGCCCGGTCTTCGTCGGTGCCGAGGGGTTCCGTCAGATCATCAACGACTGGATGCTCCAGGGCGTGCCCGGCACCATCGCAACGGTCGATCTCGCCGACCCGGCCACTGCCCCCGGCATCCCAGCGGTGCCAGGCGCCGCCAACCCCCAGGTTCCGATCTCGCAACAGAACTGGCGCTTCTACCCGACTGCCTACAACGCCCACCCTCAGACGCCGGCGCTCTATGGGCGGTGGGCGCAGGAGTTCGCCTCGAGCGTGAGCGGGCAGTAGCCGACCCGGACCTGGGGCGTCGACTCCCCAGACGTGTGACATCGCCCCTCGGCCTCCGGGTCGGGGGGCTTTGTCGCGCCCAGCAACGGCGGCCGAAGGGCTATGGGATCTGATTCTCCGACGCTGTTGCCAATGATCTGCCAAGGGACAGTTCGGAGATGTTCGAGAGATGAACGAACTCGAACTCGGGTCCATCGTTCACTCGAGGCAAGCCGGCCGTGTCGACGAGCCAGACGTTGGGCACCGAGTGGGCGACGCTGACATCAGCTCCTCGGACCTCACTGTTCCCAAGCATGAACGTCGCGTACTGCGAAGGCGTGATGGTGCTCCTCGTGGCATTCCAACATGCCGACACGTCAGATTCGGCCACGATGATCGGCGTGGCGGTGGTGGCAGGGAGTGCCGTTCTCACTGCTCCAATCAGGTTGGTCAGGTTCGCCTGGTAAGCCGACGCAGTCGATAGGGCGAGCGAGTCCTGCTCGCCCTAATACCAGTAGAACCCGCCGATTGTGTCGAGCTGCCCCTGGGCCGCATCCGCTTCCATTGTCTTCTTGACGAGAGCAACCATGCCCGAGAACAACCCCGTACCGGTTTGGACATCAAGAGTTGGGTCTGACGGATCCCAGCTGGCCATCCAGGATCCGGGATATGCAGCCTTGATGATCGTCACGGGCAATGCCTTGTCAGCCCACAACTGTCGCGCAAGCCCGATTTCGGGACCGAAGATGAACTTGGGGTGCTTCGTGGTGCCTCGGATTTGCGGAGTGTCCAAGGCAACGGGATGAGTCGAGTGGGCCTTGAGAACATCCCAGGGAGCCCACACAATCTGATCCTGAGAATCAGCGCCGTTGGTGTATGGCGCAGCGAGGTAGTCCTTCCCCGTCGTCGGATCGGTTGAGTAGGACTCCCATCCCGTGGCGTTCGACTGGCCCGCCACGATCAGGACGACGCGATGGAGGTAGTGAGCCGACAAGCTCGACGGTGCGGAGGTGCCGGACCCACTCGAAGCAGTGACAGAGAACTGCCAAGGCGTTGCATCGGTGATCGCGATGAAGCAACTCTTGGCGATGGTCGTGCATCCCTTGCCCGCCGGCGTCGAGGACACGCTGTAGGTGACCACGCGCCCCGGAACTTTGGACCAGGACACCTGCACGCCGCCGTACTTCGCCTTCACGGTGAGGTTGGCAGGCGTTGGCGGAGCGCTAGGCGAAGCGGCCGCTGGGAGAGCGGGCAACCCGAGGGCCGCCATCGCCGCCACGGCGAGACCGGCAGCCATCCTCGAGCGCGCACTCATCATCACGAGCCGAGGCTAGTTGGACGTTGTGGCGAAACGCTGTCGGATTGCCCTTCCTGACAGATCTACTGATCGACCACCGGCATCGCAGAAGCAAACGTGTGCCATTCCGTCACCTCGACGTGGACAACGGTCCACTGTCCCGCAAGGAACGGCCTCATCTCATTCCACGACAGCTTGACGGCGTTCTCCGGGGAGTCAGCCTCCATCGCCAAGCGAACCGAGCACTTCGTGTCTGTCATGCCAACGACGACGCCGAAGGGCTCGAGTGCGTCCATGAGCTCGTCGGCGACGCGGTCGGGATCCTGCACGGATCCAACTGCCTCGATCAGCACGCTCCACTCAGTCATCACCACGTCCTCTTTGAAACTGCGCTCTATCGATGAGCCTCATGGGTGAGGCCCTAGATCCACGATCGTGATCGTTCCATCCTTGGGGCCGTGGAACCACCAGATCCGCCAGGCCGAGGGAGTGCCCGTCTCGATGTTGGACTGCCAGATCGGCGCCCCGAAGCGCTTGTCGAAGTTCTCGTAGCGGTGCGTCCGCAGGCTTGGGTAGTCCGGGCCGGGCTCAGCGAGAAGCGCGAGGGTCTTGGCGATCTTCTTGCTCTTCGCCTGATCCCTCTTCTTGGTCTTGGCGATGATGGCGCTGGCGTCTGTCGTGATGTCGATGCTGTATCCCATGTCCAAATTGTACCCACTTACCCATTTTGAGTCAAGTAGGTATTGACACAGAATCCAATGAGGCGTACCCTGATCTCGAAGCCCCACAGGGAGTCATGAATCTGGGGGCATTCGATAGACAGGGAGACGAGGGAGGCAGGGACGTGAGCGTCATCGAATTGGATCTGGACGACCGGAGGCGCGTGCCGCTGACGAAGCTCGTCAGCCCAGACGTGCGCAGGTTGCGTGCAACGAGGCTCGAGAACGGGTCGATCATGCTGACCCCGGTGCACTCATTGACTGACGATGAGTTGGCGATGCTCCAAAACCCAGAGCGCATGGCATCGATCAAGCGCGGCGTCGAGCAGGCCAAGCGCGGCGAAGTCACCTCCCACACGGCCGAGGAGCTGCGCGCTGCTTACATCGAGGAGTACGGCATCGCACCTGAGGACGACATCGACTGAGATCGGGTTGATGCCCGTCAGAGTCGGCCGCCTGGACTCAATCTCTTGTGCGCCTCTCGGGCTCGCTCATCAGCGACCGAGGCTCCATAGCGATTGACCATCGCCCTGCTTCGCCAGCCGGCAAGTCTCATCAGGTCACCCTCCGAACCGCCCGAGGACAGCCACTGGTGAGCAAAGGAGTGTCGAAGGCGGTGAGGATGGATCGCCTCGATGCCAACCTGTCGACCTCGCCGGCGAACCATCTGGTAGACGCCGAACGTCGTGAGCGGTCCCTTCTTGCCAAGCCAGAGAGCGGGGGAGTCGGCGAAGGGGTGCCGACGGCGGGAGCGCAGGTACGCGTCGAGCGATCGAGCGGCCTTGGTCCCGAATGGCACAGCGCGCAGTCGCGAGCCCTTGCCGACGACCGTGATGATGTTCAAGTCCAGGTCCAAGTCCTCGATCGCTCGATCCGTGAGCTCGGCCAAGCGCAGGCCGGAGTCATAGAAGAGCCGCAGGATCGCAGCATCTCGACGATCGTTGAATCGTGTCCCCTCGCACGTCGCCAGCATCGCCTTGATCTGCTCTTCGGTGATGACCTCGACCGGCTGCTCTGGCACGTGGGGTCGTCTCATGTTCTCCATGGGGGAGCGACGGATCTCTCGATCCTCGACGGCCCACTTGAAGAATTGCTGCAAGTCGCCGTAGCGGATGGATGCGGTCTTCGGCTTCCATCGCTCCACTTGGTCTGCGATGAACAGCTCGACGTGCTCTCGCGTCAGTCGCTCGATGTCGGTTGGCAGCCCGTTCTCAGCGCAGTACTCGACGAACAGCGTGACGCTGGTCAGGTAGGAGCGGATGGTCTGTGTGGCTCGGTTGGCCGCCTTTAGGTAGCGATGCCACGACGCGATGAGCATCGGCATGTCGCCTTGAACCTTGGCAATCGTCTTCTCCATTAGTGCCTCCTCGGCTGTACAATTCCCATCGGCTGTGACGTTTGAACCTCAAGCGGCCACCGCTGCTATCTGCTCTTGAACCTCTGTGCGGAGGTCAGATCTCCGAGGGATCTGGCATAAGTGCAGGTGAGAGAGCGAAAACATGCCCCTGTAGCTCAACTGGATAGAGCAGGTGGTTTCTACCCATCAGGTTGCGGGTTCGACTCCTGCCGGGGGCACCAGTGTTCAAGCGCCGCTTTCGCCCAGGCCTCAGGGTGTGGTGGCGAAGAATCGAGCCGGCCGGTCGCCCTCGCGCCGGGCGCGACCGCGAACCTCGAGCAGCACCAGGTGCGCCAAGGTCTCGCCGTTGGCAGCACGCTGCATGAAAGACGGGATCTCGTCGAAGGGCCGAGACCAGGTGAGGGCAACGGTGATCTCCCAACAGGTCATCCCCGGCGTGGCGTCGAGCATCCCTTCGATCTCGGCCAAGCGCTCCTCATGGTGGGCGATGATCTGATCGGTTCGAGCGCGCAGTCCCCTGAAGCGGTACTCGTGGGCTGGCAGCACCTCGTCTGGCTCGAGGAGCCCGATGCGCATCAGCGATTCGAGGTAGTCGCCGAGCGGGTTCGGGAACTGCTGGGAGTGCATCGAGATGTTGGGGCTGATGCGAGGCAGCACGTGGTCGCCCGAGAGCAGGAGGCCAGCGGTCTCGTCGACGAGGCAGAGGTGGCCTGGCGAGTGGCCGGGCGTCCAGATGGCCTTGAGGTCCCAGCCCTTGACGCCGATCGCGTCGCCGTCCTCGACCTGGCGATCGGGCAGCGCCATGTGGACGAGGCTCCTGATCTCCATCGAGGCGGTGGCGAGATCGGGCAGGCTCGACGCCGGCACACCGGAGAGCTCGAGCAGGGCGGTCATCCGACCGACCAGATCATCGGTCTCGACATAGCGCTCTTCGAGCATGGCGGTGTCGGCAGGATGGAGGCCGATCCATGCGCCGCAGGTCTCTCGGATCCGCCCAGCCAGCCCGTAGTGATCTGGGTGGATGTGGGTGACCATGACACCGGTCACGTCGGCCATCGATCCGCCTGCGATCTGCAAACCATCGTTGAGCGCATCCCAGGCCACATCGGTGTTCCACCCGGCATCGACGAGCGTGATGCCGTCGTCAGCCTCGAAGGCGTAGACGAGCACGTAGCGGAGCGGGTTGTTCGGGATCGGGACGGGGATCGACCACAAGCCGGGTCTGACTTGCTCGACCTCTGGCAAGACCTTGGCGTCCCACGCAGCTCGTTGGGAGACGCCGGTCACCTCGAATGTACTCACCGCCGGAGGTTACCGGTCATCGACGCTGTGCGAGGGAACACCTCCAAGTCGGGAAGGCGGGATTTGAACCCGCGACCCCCGCGTCCCAAACGCGGTGCGCTGCCAGACTGCGCCACTTCCCGGTGCTGACCTGATGGCCAGCGGTCCAAGGCTACCGGTGGGAGCGAGCCCCCTCAGCCGACCGGCACTGGGGGAGTCGTCGCGCCGCGCAAGAGGGCACCCGGCAGGGCTCCGGTGGGCGTGCCGTCCTTGAAGGTGACGGTGCCTCGCTTGATGGTCGCCACGTAGCCCCGGGCACGCTGGACGAGTCGGTGGCCACCTGCTGGCAGGTCCGTCAAGACCATCGGTGGCTCGAGCTCGAGGGCCTCGAAGTCGATGAGGTTGACGTCGCCGAGCATTCCCACCTCGAGGGTGCCGCGGTCGTGGAGCCCATAGAGGCGAGCTGTGTCCATGGTCTGCTTCTTGACGATCCACTCGAGCTCCAGGCGATCGCCTCTGGTGCGGTCGCGGACCCAGTGGGTGAGCATGAAGGTCGGCATCGAGGCGTCGCAGATGGTGCCCACGTGAGCACCGCCGTCAGCCAGGCCGAGTGCGGCGCGAGGGTGCTGGAGCATGGCCAGCGTGGGCTCGAGGTCGCCGTCGGAGTAGTTGAGGATCGGGAGGTAGAGCAGGCCCCAACCGTCATTCGCCATCATGGCGTCGAAGGCCACTTCGAGCGGGGTGGTGCCGTTCGCTCTGGCGATGCCGGCCAAGGATCGTTCGTGGCCGGGCTCGTAGTCGGGCGGGTCGCCGAGCACGAAGGTCTTGGCGAAGGCGCCTTCGAACGCTTCCTGCTGCTCCGGGGTGTCGGGCGTAAAGGAGGTGATCGCCGCCCTCGTGGCGGGATCCTTGAGCGCGGCGAACAGCTCGTCAGGGGAGAGGTCCTGCGCCTTGAGCTCGGCGTAGGCCGGGATCTGGTCGAACAGGCAGTAGGTCGTCTGGTGGCCGGTCAGGATGCCGGTCGGCCGGCCCGCCACCTGCGGCCAGAGGTCGGCTCCCTCGGCGACTGCCTCGAGCGAGGCATCGAGCATGTCCTTCCACAGCCCCGGCGCTGTGTCCACCTGGAGGAGGGCGAAGGACACCGGTCGGCCGATCGCCGCCGACAGCCGACGCATCCACGCCATTTCCTTCGGGGCCGAGACGATGTCCTCGCCGGCTGTGCCCATCGGGGCGAGCTCGAAGACGCCGGCGTCGAGGTCCTTGAGCGCGCCGCCGATGCCGAAGAGCTCATCTTCGGCGGCGAAGGTGCCAGGGACAGGCTCGCCGTCGATCGCTCGGTGCGCAATCGTTCGCGAGGTCGAGAAGCCGAGTGCCCCCGCAGCGATGGCCTCTTTGACGATCGCCGCCATCTCGGCGATGTCCTCGGGCGTGGCCGGCTCGTTGCGAGCGCCTCGCTCACCCATCACGTAGGCGCGAACCGCCCCATGCGAGATCTGCGTGCCCACGTCCATCGTCCAGCGCTTGCGGTCGAGCGCGTCGAGGTACTCGGGGAACGACTCCCACTCCCACGTGATGCCCTCGGCCAGTGCAGTGCCGGGGATGTCCTCGACGCCCTCCATCAGGCCGATGAGCCACTCGTGCTCGTCGGGCTTGGCGGGGGCGAACCCGACGCCGCAGTTGCCGGTGACGATGGTGGTCACGCCGTGCCACGAGGTCGGTCCGAGCTCAGGGTCCCAGGTGGCCTGTCCGTCGTAGTGGGTGTGGATGTCGACCCAGCCGGGGGTCACCAGCAGGCCGGTGGCGTCGAGGGTCTCGAGCGCCTCCTCGCCGGCAAGCTCACCGATTGCCACGATGCGCCCGTCGCTGATGGCGACGTCGGCCTGTCGCCGTGGTGCACCTGTCCCGTCGACGACGGTCCCTCCAAGGATCAGAAGATCGAACATCGGCCCCCCTTGCTTCGCTCGATGTGGTCCAGCCTGCCACCGCTGGAGGGTTGCTGCCAGCGCCGGTCAGCTCTTGCCGAGCATCCTCGTCATCTTCGTGCCACAGGTCGGGCAGGCACCCTGGGCGGCCTTTCGGCCATTGCCCAGGTCCACCTCGACACCTTCGAACTCGCGCTTCTCTCGACACTTCACGCAGTAGCCGCTGTAGCTGGCCATCAGAGCCCCCTTGCCTCGACGAGGGACGTGCTGCCCCAGGGCATCGAACCTAGCCATGCTCGACCAAGGCCAGAGACCTATCCTGCGCCCATGGCAAAGATGCGCAATCAAGAGATCGTCGATGTGCTCGAGGAGGTCTGGCGCTCGCTCGCCGACGCGACCGAGGGGCTCGATGCGAAAGAGTGGGCGACGCCGACCCCGTGCCCGGGGTGGGACGTCAAGGACAACCTGTCGCACCTCATCGGGATCGAGCGCTCGATCGAGGGAGAGACGCCACCTGAGATCGAGCTGGCCACCACCGACCACCTCAGGAACCCGATCGGCGAGCTCAACGAGCTCTGGGTCGAGGATCGACGAGCACGCAGTGGCGATGAGGTGCGCGCCGAGTTCATCGAGGTGACTGGTCGACGGATCGCGACCTTGCGCGCCACCTCTGACGAAGGCTTCGACGCCATTGGATGGAGCCCGGTGGGCCAGGTGCCGATGTCGGTGTTCATGGAGGTGCGGATCATGGACTCGTGGATCCACGAGCAAGACGTCCGACTGGCGCTGGCTCGACCAGGTGGACGCTTCGGCGCGGGCGAGGCGGTCACGATCTCGCGTGCCGACCTCGCGCTCGGTGTGGTCGTCGGGAAGGGGGCGAAGGCCCCGGAGGGTGCATCGGTCGCCCTCGAGGTGACCGGGCCGCTCGGAGGCCGACGTCGCATCGAGGTCATCGACGGGCGGGCCACGAGCGTGCCGGGCGACGAAGCGACGACGACCATCACGCTGAGCGAGGAGACCTATGTGCGGCGCTTTGCCGGCCGCATCGCCGCTGCCGACGCCGCTGCCGCACCTGGGACCGAGATCGAAGGTGACAGCTCGCTTGGGGCAGTTGTCCTCGAGGCACTCAGCGTCATGATCTGAGCCGGTCCGGATCGTCTCTGGCGGCCGGTAGAGTGAGAGATCCTTATGAGAGCAACGTCTGAAGTCCAAGAGAACAACCGGGTCAAGTTGACCGTCGAGGTCGATGAGTCGGAGATCTCTTCCGCTCTCGATTCTGTGGTCAAGAGCCTCGGCCAGCAGGTGAGGATCCCCGGGTTTCGTCCGGGCAAGGTCCCGCGCAAGGTGCTCGAGGCACGCATGGGCGGTGCCGGTGCGCTTCGCTCCGAAGCGCTCAGGGAAGCCCTCCCTGAGTTCTACGCGCAGGCCGTGGTCGAGACCGAGACCGATCCGATCGCCGCACCAGAGATCGACATCACCGCCGGCGAGGAAGAGGGTCCTGTCACCTTCGAGGCAGTCGTCGAGGTTCGGCCGAACGTGTCGGTCGCCGGCTATGCCGGCTTGACCGCCACCATCCCGTCGCCCGTGCTCACCGACGCTGACGTCGAAGCACAGATCGACCGACTCCGCGAGAACGATGGCGAGCTCGTCGAGGTGGAGCGCCCCATCTTGTCTGGTGACTTCGTGACGCTCGACCTCGTGGGCGTCGATGATGCCGGCGAGCAGGTCGCGTCCGCCGATGACTACCTCTACGAGGTCGGCTCGGGCAACATCATCGCCGAGCTCGATGACGTCCTGGGCGGCGCCAAGGCGGGCGCAGAGCTCGAGGCGACGGGTGCGCCCGAGGGCAGCGACCCGATCACTTTCTCGGTGACCGTGACCAAGGTCCAGGAGAAGCAGCTGCCCGAGGCCACCGATGAGTGGGCGGCAGAGGCCTCGGAGTTCGCCACGCTGGCCGAGCTTCGAGCCGACCTGAGCGACCGGATCAGCCGTATCAAGGTGGTCCAGGCGCAGATGGCGCTCCGTGAGGCGGCATTGTCCTCGCTCGTCGACCTCGTCGACGATGCCGAAGTGCCTGACGCGCTCATCGACGCAGAGGTCAACGAGCGCATCCACGACCTCTCGCATCGACTCGAGGCGCAGAAGCTCTCGATCGAGCAGTTCCTCTCGGCGACTGGGCAGACCGGTGACGAGCTCGTCGAAGCGCTCCGTGTCGACGCCCAGCGGGCTGTGAAGGTCGATCTCGGGCTCCGTGCGGTGGCGCTCGCCGAGGCAATGGAGGTCTCCGACGCTGAGCTCGAGGAGGAGTTCGCCAAGATGGCAGAGCAGTACGGCACGACGCCAGACTCGATCCGCGAGCAGCTCGATCAGGCCGGACGCACCCCTGAGGTCAAGGCAGCTCAGCTCAAGAGCAAGGCGGCCGCATGGCTCGTCGAGAACGTCACGGTGGTCGACGAGGACGGCGCCGCCGTCGATCGGTCGCTGCTCGAGACCAACATGGCGGAAGACGAAGAGGCGATCACCGCTGCGGAGGCTGCAGCTGAGGAGGAGGAGTGATGCAGGAGCACGGAATGCACAGCGCTCAGAACCTGGTCATCCCACAGGTCATCGAATCGACGTCGAAGGGTGAGCGTGGCTTCGATATCTTCTCGCGCCTGCTCAGGGAGCGGATCATCTTCCTCGGCACCCCCGTCGACGACACGGTGGCGAACCTCGTGTGCGCGCAGTTGCTGTTCCTCGAGTCAGAGGATCCGGACAAGGACGTCCACCTCTACATCAACTCGCCAGGTGGCGACATCACCGCGCTGCTCGCCATCTACGACACGATGAAGTTCATCCGTCCTGACTGCTCCACGTTCTGCTTCGGGCAGGCGGCCTCAGCAGCAGCGGTGCTGCTCGCCGCAGGTGCCAAGGGCAAGCGCTTCGCCCTGCCGAATGCGCGCGTCCTGCTGCACCAGCCGTGGGGCGGGGTTGGTGGCCAGGCTTCCGACATCGAGCTTCAGGCCAAGGAGATCCTGCGGATGCGTGATCTGCTCAACGGCATGATCGCCACCGACACCGGCCAGCCGGTGGAGAGGGTCGCCAACGACACCGACCGTGACTTCATCATGACGGCGGCCGAGGCGGTCGAGTACGGCGTGGTCGATGAGGTCATCTCGACGAGAGATGCCGTCGGGGCATCCAGCGCGGCCTAGGGTCGTGCCAGGGCAACTGATCGTCTGATCGAGAGGGGGAGCTGGTGGCGAAGTTCGGCGAGGGTGGTGACCTTGTCAAGTGCAGCTTCTGTGGCAAGACCCAGAAGCAGGTCAAGAAGCTCATCGCCGGCCCTGGGGTCTACATCTGCGACGAGTGCATCGACCTGTGCAACGACATCATCGCTGAGGAACTGTCGGAGACCGGTGAAGTCAGCTTCGACGAGCTCCCCAAGCCACGTGAGATCTTCGAGTTCCTGAACGAGTACATCGTCGGCCAGGAGACTGCAAAGAAGATCCTCTCGGTGGCCGTGTACAACCACTACAAGAGGGTCCAGGCAGATCCGCAGCGCTCCGATGACTCGGTCGAGCTGGCCAAGTCCAACATTCTGCTCCTCGGCCCCACCGGGTGCGGCAAGACGCTGCTGGCGCAGACGCTCGCTCGCATGCTCAACGTCCCGTTCGCCATCGCCGACGCCACTGCGCTGACCGAGGCGGGCTATGTCGGCGAAGACGTCGAGAACATCCTGCTCAAGCTGATCCAGGCGGCGGACTACGACGTCAAGCGCGCTGAGACCGGCATCATCTACATCGACGAGATCGACAAGATCGCGCGCAAGTCCGAGAACCCATCGATCACGAGGGATGTCTCAGGCGAGGGCGTCCAGCAGGCGCTGCTCAAGATCCTCGAGGGGACGACGGCATCGGTGCCACCCCAAGGTGGCCGCAAGCATCCCCACCAGGAGTTCATCCAGATCGACACCACCAACGTGCTCTTCATCTGCGGTGGTGCCTTTGCCGGGCTCGACCAGGTGATCGCCCAGCGGATCGGCAAGAAGTCGATCGGCTTCAGGGCTGAGGTCGGCTCTGTCGGCCGGGAGGATCCTGAGGTCTTCAAGTCAGTGCTGCCCGAGGACCTGATCAAGTTCGGCCTCATCCCTGAGTTCATCGGGCGCCTCCCTGTGGTGGGTGCGGTGAGCCAGCTCGATCGCGAGATGCTCATCGAGATCCTGGTCGAGCCGAAGAACTCCCTCGTTCGCCAGTACCAGCGAGTCTTCGAGCTCGACGGTGTGGAGCTTGAGCTCACTCGTGACGCTCTCGAGGCCGTGGCCGACCAGGCCCTGCTGCGTGGGACCGGTGCACGAGGCCTTCGCGCCATCCTCGAGGAGGTCCTCCTCGACGTGATGTACGACCTGCCGAGCCGCAACGACGTCGGCCGGTGCGTGGTCGACGCCGCTGTGGTCCTCGACCGGGTGCACCCGACGCTCGTGCCGATCGAGAAGAAGAAGGCGACGCGCACCCGACGCGCTGCCTCGTAGTCGGTGGCCCAGCCACCTGCCTCGTTCGCCGAGGCGATCCGATGGCTCGATGATCACATCGACTACGAGCGCGTCGCTCCGACCAGGCGCGAACTCCCATCGCTCGATGCGATGACTGCAGCGCTCGAGCTGCTCGGGAACCCTGCACAGGATCTCGATGTCATCCACGTCACAGGAACGAACGGCAAGGGTTCGACGAGCGCCATGATCTCATCGGTCTTGGTCGAGAACGGCTTGCTCGTCGGGACCTACACGAGCCCGAACCTCCACGTGGTCAACGAGCGCATCGCCATCGACGGCCAGCCCATCGGCGACGACGCGTTCGCGGAGGTGCTCAGTCGACTCGCGCTCGTCGAGTCGCAGCTGAGCGAACGGCTCACCCGCTTCGAGCTGCTCACCTTGGCCGCCATCTGTCACTTCGCTGACGAGGCCGTCGAGGCGGCCGTGATCGAGGTAGGGATGGGGGGCACGTGGGACTGCACGAACGTGGTCGACGGACGGGTGGCAGTTCTCACCACCGTGGCGCTCGACCATGTCCAGGTCCTCGGGTCGACTGAGGTCGAGATCGCCACCGACAAGTCCGGGATCATCAAGCCCGGTGCACTCGTGGTTGTGGGCCGTGTCAGCGACGAGGTGGCGAGCATCGTGGAGGAGCGGACCCGAGCAGTCGGCGCCCTCGACCTGTGGCGCCTCGACGACACGTTCTCAATCTCGTCGAACCGGCTGGCCTTCGGTGGCCGACTCGTCGACATCGACGTCCCAGGGGGAAGCTTCCGTGATCTGCTCGTGCCGCTCCATGGCACCCACCAAGGCGACAACGCGGCGGTGGCGCTTGCCGCAGCGAGTGCCTTCCTTGGTCGAGCCCCAAGCGACGAGGTGGCTGAGCTCGGACTCGCAGCGGCGGTGGTGCCAGGACGCCTCGAGGTCCTCGGACACCTCCCGTTGCTGATCGTGGACGGTGCGCACAACGCTGCTGGCTCGGCAGCGTTGGCTGTGGCCCTCGAAGAGGGGTTCCATGTGCCTGGTCCGCAGGTCTGCGTGCTGGGCATGCTCGAGGGGCGTGACCCCACCGACCTGCTCGGCCCGCTCGCAGCGGCAGGGATCCGCCAGGTCGTCTGCGTGGCGCCGGACACGCCGCGAGCGATGGCGACGGAGAAGATCGCCCAGGCAGCGAGCGAGCTCGGCCTCGATGCGGAGCAGGCGCCGAGCATCGAGGCTGGGGTCGATCGAGCACTTTCGCTGGCTGGGAGCGATGGCATGGTCCTCGCCACAGGCTCGCTCTACGTCGTGGGCGATGCCAGGATCGCGCTGCTCGCAAGCAACCAATCGAGCTGAGCTAGATCGGCGTCGAGGGGCCTCGCGAGGCGCTGCTAGGGTCCTCACCCGTGGAACGCACCCTTGTCATCGTGAAGCCTGACGGCGTCGAGCGCCGTCTCACCGGCGAGATCATCGCCCGCTTGGAGCGGAAGGGCCTGAACCTCGTGGCTGCCGAGCTCCGGACCATCTCGGCCGCTGTCGCCGAGGAGCACTACGCCGAGCACAACGGCAAGCCTTTCTTCGGCGAGCTCGTCGCCTTCATCACCCGCTCGCCAGCCCTGGTGGCGGTGGTCGAAGGCCCCGAGGACACCTACAAGGTCGTGCGCACCCTGATGGGTGCGACCAACCCCAAGGAAGCTGCACCTGGGACCATCCGAGGCGATTTCGCCCTCGAGATGGGGGAGAACCTCATCCACGGCTCGGACTCGCCGGAATCGGCTGCGCGGGAGATCGCACTGTTCTTCCCGGGCCTCGCCTGATCTGGGGCGCCTTGTGCGCACGAGGCTCATCCCGTAGCCTTGGGACCGAAGAGGTCTGCCCTCCCCACCGGGGAACCGCCGCTGGTGGACCTCGATAGGACGCCAATCTTCCATGCCTGACAATCGCCTTTTCCTCCTCGGTCGAGACATGGCCGTCGACCTCGGCACTGCCAACACGCTCGTGTACGTGCGCGGACGCGGGATCATCTTGAACGAGCCGTCAGTCGTGGCCGTCGACGTCAAGGACGGCAAGCCGTTGGCAGTCGGTGCCGAAGCGAAGCGAATGATCGGACGGACGCCGAGCAACATCCAGGCCATCCGACCCTTGAAGGACGGCGTGATCGCCGACTTCGAGATCTGCGAGAAGATGCTCCGCTACTTCATCCACCGGGTCCATCAGCGTCGCTTCGCCAAGCCCCGCATGGTCATCTGCGTCCCGTCGGGCATCACCGGGGTGGAGCAGCGAGCCGTCATGGAGGCGGCCGAGTACGCCGGCGCCCGCAAGGCCTACATCATCGAGGAGCCCATGGCTGCGGCCATCGGCGCAGGGCTCCCTGTCCACGAGCCCACCGGCAACATGGTGGTCGACATCGGTGGTGGCACCACCGAGGTGGCCGTGATCTCGCTCGGCGGCATCGTGACGAGCCAGTCGATCAGGATCGGTGGCGACGAGCTCGACGAAGCCATCCAGGCCTACGTCAAGAAGGAGTTCTCCCTGGCCCTCGGTGAGAGGACTGCGGAGGAGCTCAAGATCGCGCTCGGCTCTGCCTTCCCGCTCCACGAGGAGCTCAGAGCAGAGATCCGTGGCCGAGACCTCGTCTCCGGGCTGCCCAAGACGGTGGTGATCTCGACCGAGCAGATCCGTGAGGCGATCGAGGAGCCTGTCACCGCGATCATCGACGCCGTCAAGGTCACGCTCGATCGGACGCCGCCTGAGCTGTCGGCAGACATCATGGAGCAGGGCATCGTCCTGACTGGAGGCGGAGCGTTGCTCCACGGCCTCGAGGCCAGGATCCAGAACGAGACCGGGATGCCGATCGTCGTCGCCCGAGACCCGCTCAACTGCGTGGCGATCGGCTCGGGGCAGTGCCTCGAGGAGTTCGAGGCGCTCAAGCGTGTCTTGATCACCTCGTCGTCGCGCTGAGCCTCGTCGGCTGATCCTGTGGCGACCCGTCGGACTCGACGCTCGATCACGACCTTCACGGTCCTCGCCATCGTCTCCATCTGCCTGATCGCCTTCAGCGGGCAGGCCACGAGCTCGGTGACGAGCGGCATCCGCTCGATCGGGTCGGCGATCGTCTCGCCAGTCGTGGCCGTGGTCGACGCGGTGGCACGCCCCATCGGCAACCTCTTCGCAGGAGCGCTCAACTACTCGAGCGTGACCGAGGAGAACGCCCGTCTGAGGGCGGACATCGGCCGACTCGAGATGAGCCGCTCGAGCGCGAGCTTCGAGCAGCGCCAGCTCCGTGAGGTTGCGGCCCTGCAGAACGTGCCCTACCTGAGCTCCCTGTCGACGGTGACCGCCGCCACGACCGCCATCAGGCGCTCGAACTTCGCCGCCACGATCCAGATCAACAAGGGCACGTCCTCAGGCGTGGCGGTCGGGATGCCAGTGGTGGGCAATGGCGGCCTGGTCGGCCAGGTCACCGCTGCGGGGAAGAGCACAGCCACCGTGCGCCTCGTGACTGACGGAGAGACCCGAGTCGGCGCAGTCTTCGGCCGCACCACCAACTACGGCGTCGTGGCGGGCGCTGGGGCCACCCGGTCGTTGAGCGTGAACTACGTTCCGCC
>CAITOG010000215.1 GCA_903893955.1 uncultured Actinomycetes bacterium | reverse complement strand
GGCGAAGGGGCCGACCACCTCCCGCCACCATCTCCCACGCAGGCGAGTGAGATTCTTGCTGCAACGGGGGTGTCTGACGCGTTCCTCCTCAGCGTGTCGACGCTCGAGCCACGCAAGAACCTGGCCCGGCTGGTCTCGGCGCACGCTCGTGCGCAGGAACGGTCGTCTTCGGTCCCTGACCTCGTGGTCGTGGGTCCAGTCGGATGGGGAGGCGCTCTCGAGGCTTCAAGCAGGGTCCACCTGCTCGGTCAGGTGAGCGATGGGGTGCTGGCTGCTCTCCTGGCGCAGTGTGAGGGATTCGTCTATGTGCCGATGAGTGAGGGGTTCGGATTGCCACCTCTTGAGGCGATGGCCCACGGCGCGCCTGTCGTGGCATCGTCGACCACGCCCTCGATGGCGACGGCTCCGGTCGTGTCCCTCGTCGAGCCGGACGACGACGATGCCATCGTCGATGGGCTTGTCCTTCTCGGCGCAGGTCGTGCGGCACAGGCTGAGGCAAGCGGAGCCGGGATGACGTTTGCTGGGCGCCATCGATGGGTGGATGTGGCTGCTGCGCACCTCGCCCTCTGGCGGGCGATTCGATGAGCTTGTTGGACGTGAGCCTGGACGTCAGCGCGGTTCCCCTGACGCCGGCGGGTGCAGGTCGCTACACCATCGAGCTGGCGCGAGCGCTCGGGAAGCGAGACGACCTGACGCTGCAGTTGATCGCTCGCCGAGGAGACGTCGAGCGGATGGCGGCGCTGGGTGCGGGCGCCGTCGTACCTGCAGTTCCAAACTCGACGGTGATGAGGCTCGGTTACGAGCGGCTCCTCCTCGGTCGCAGGATCGACCGGCTCGGGGTGGATGTGCACCACGGCCCGCACTACACGATGCCCACCACGAGGCGAACACCGGTCGTGGTCACGATTCACGATCTGACCTTCTTCGATCGCCCGGAGGTCCACGAGGCAGCGAAGGTCCGGTTCTTCCGCCACGCCATCGAGCGAGCTGCCCGTGAGGCGGGCTGCCTCGTGTGCGTGTCGCAGCGAACAGCAGATGACCTCGTTCGCAACGTCGCTGTGGAGGTCCCGGTCGTCGTCGCCACCCATGGGATCGACCACGACAGGTTCCAGCCGATGCCGCCGACACCGGGAGCTGACGCCGCCGCTCTCGAATCGCTCGGCCTCGATCCTCTGGCTCGCAGGATCGTCGCCCTTGGCACGCTCGAGCCTCGCAAGGGTGTGACCACATTGATCGCCGCGGCATCGCCGCACCTCGTCACAGGCGCACTCGATGAGCTGGTCCTCGCCGGCCAGCGGGGATGGGGCGTCGAGGAGATCGACCGCGCCATCGAGAGCTCCCCAGCAGCGGACCGCATCGTGCAGCTCGGTTATGTCCGAGACGACAGCGTGCCGGCGCTGCTCAGGAGTGCTGCAGCGGTCGCGTACCCCTCGCTCGATGAGGGCTTCGGGCTGCCGGCGCTCGAAGCACTGGCATGTGGCTGTCCCCTCATCACGACGGCTGGCTCGGTGATGGCGGATCTGTGTGGTGAGGCACCGTGGCTCGTGGAGGCCGGTGATGTTGACTCGCTGAGTGAAGCGATCGCCGAGGTCCTCGGTGCTTCATCCGAGGAGCTCGGCCGGCGCCGAGAGCTCGGCCTCACCCAAGCGTCCCCAGCCACCTGGGCCGCTGCAGCCGCCCGACATGTCGAGGCCTACCGGATCGCGTGTGGGCAGATGTCGCCACGCGACCCGTCGCACTAGGGTTCGACGGATGCGAGCACTCATCACGGGCGGCGGGGGCTTCGTCGGCCACTATCTCTCGGCGCTGCTCGAGCGGTCAGGTGACGAGGTCGAGATCTGCGACCTCGAGACAGACATCACCGACCTCGACTCCATCTCCGCTCGCATCAAGGACGTGCAGCCGGATGCCATCTACCACCTCGCAGCACTTGCCCACGTGGGTGACTCTTGGCTCGATCCCTCGAAGGTGCTCACGGTCAACGTTGTTGGGACTGGCAATGTTCTGGCTGCTGCCCGCCGCCACGTGCCCGATGCCACCGTGCTCGCGATCTCGTCTGCCGAGGTCTATGGGATCGTGACACCCAATGAGCTGCCGCTCTCAGAGGTGTCTGAAGTTCGACCAGCGTCGCCCTACGCAGCATCCAAGGCGGCGGCAGAGCAGGTAGCACTGCAGGCAGCTCGCGGCTTCGGCCAGCGGGTGATCGTCGTCCGCCCGTTCAACCACGTCGGCCCCGGCCAGGCGCCGGCCTTTGCAGTCCCTGCGCTGGCGAAGAGGATCGTCGACGCGAAGGAGTCTGGCGCGACGACCCTCACGGTCGGCACCCTGACGACCCGGCGTGACTTCACCGACGTGCGCGACGTGGTCGTCGCCTATCGACTCCTCGTGGAGAAGGGCGCTGCCGGTGAGGTCTACAACGTGGCCAGCGGGGTCGACGTGTCGATCGCTGAGATCGCCGCGTCGCTGCTCACGCTTGCGGGCGCAGACCTTGAGTTCGTCGAGGACCCTGCCTTGATCCGCCCAGTGGACGTCCCGGTGCTGAGAGGTGACGCTGGTCGCCTCCGCGAGGCGACGGGATGGTCGCCACGCATTCCGCTCGAGGCGACCTTGGCCGACGTGCTCGAATCCTTCCGCACCTGAGCTTGGACGCGAAACGAGCGGCCCCTCGAGGAGGGACCGCTCGTTTCTGGCACAGCCAAGGGGGCCAGGCTGTGGGTCAGCTGGCGCTGAGCACCCGCTGACGAACCTGCTCACGGGTCTTGCGACCGGTCTCACGAGCCTTCTTGGAGAGGTCCCGAGCCTGTGCGGGGAGCTTGTCCTCGTACTGCTCGAAACTCGCCTCGAAGCGGTTGATCGCAGCCTCGATGCTCTCGTCGGCCCGAGCAACGACCTTGGTGGTCGACTTGCTGGTGTTGCGGGCGGCGTCGGCAGCGTGCTCGACGACCTTGTTGAGGCGGCCCTGCATCTCGTCCGCCTTCACGGTCTTCATGATGTCGCGCATCGAAGACTGGACCTTGTTGACACCCAGAACGCCGAGGCCGATCACCGTGTTGGCGGCGTCCTTGGCATTCTTCGGGGCCTGCTCAGTCGCCTTCTTGGCGGCCTTGGTAGCGCTGCTCTTGGCCTGCGCCGTGGTCTTCTTCGTCGTGTTTTCAGCCATTGGGGGGCTCCTTCCTCTGGTTCGCCGTTTTCATGCGATCCCTGCCGGGCTCTTCCCGGCTCATACACAACTGTATAGGAAGTGTTAAACAATTGCAAGCACCCCAGAGGCGCCGTGTTTGTTGGGTAGCGTGAAGGTCCCATGGAGACGCGCGCCCCGTCAGTCGTCGCTGTTGTGGTGGCCTCTGAACCCGACGGCTACCTCGAGCGAACCCTCGTTTCCTTGCGCGAGCAGGACTACGCAGAGCTGAGCATTCTGGTCCTCGTCGGTCGCGGAGGCAAGGCTGCAGCGGCCCGGGTGGCCGAGGCGGCTCCAGGTGCTTTCGTCGCCATGCTCGAGGAGGACCGAGGCTTCGGGGCAGCCGTGAACGAGGCGATGGGCAAGATTGAGGGGGCGTCATTCTTCCTCCTGTGCCACGACGACGTGGTGCTCGATAGCGACGCGGTCCACCTGCTCGTCGAGGAGGCCTTCCGGTCCAACGCTGGCATCGTCACGCCGAAGGTGGTCGATATTGATGACCGCTCTGTGCTGCTGCACGTTGGCCAGAGCGTTGACCGCTTTGGGACCGTGATCGAGCGTGTGCAGCCAGGGGAGTTCGATCAGGGGCAGCACGATGCTGTTCGTGACGTCTTCGTGGCGCCAGGCGGGGTCACGCTGGTCCGCGACGACCTGCTGCGCCAGCTCGGGGGCTTCGACGAGCGCTATGTTGCGATGGGCGACGACCTCGAGTTCTGTTGGCGCGCCCACCTCGTCGGCGCCCGTATCGTGTGCGCGCCGCAAGCTCGAGTGGCGCACGCAGAGCGCCTGGCCTCAGGGGACCGGGTGCTTGCGACCCCGGCCGGCGAAGACGGTCCTCCGAGCCTGTCGCGCTTGCGTCGCCGTAACGAGATCCGTACCCTGCTCACCTGCTGGGGCATTGCGCAGCGGATCTGGACCATCGCCCTCCTGCTCGTGCTCAATGCGGCAGAGATCGTCGTCGCCCTAGTTGGCCAGGACTCCGAGCGAGCGGTCGACATCCGCGAGTCGTGGCGCAGCTGGTGGCGAGAGCGAAAGGTCGAACGCGCCACTCGACGTGCGGCAGCGTCGCAGCGGACCACCTCTGACCGGACGATCCGCTCACTGCAGCAGCGCGGCGCCACAAGAGCTCGCCAGTTCCTCGTGGTGATGCTCAACCAGGGGTTCCACGTCGCCCGAGGCGAAGCGGAGAACGAGATCGACGACGAGGACGTCCCTGAGCTGACAGCCAGCTTCGGCGGCGCTTTCAGCGACGACGAGGGGTTCGACGAGCTCGATGATCTCGGGCGTCGTGCTGGCCGGCGCGGTAGCCGCCGACGTCTGGCGAGCACCCGCTCGATCTTCGGGCTCGGTGGCGTGGTCGCCATCGTCTACCTGATCGGGTCGCGCAACCTCATCGGCCAGCGCCTGCCGCTCCTCGGCCAGCTCGTCCCGATGGGATCGTGGTCGGCGGTGTGGCACCAGGCCTTCGCCAGCTGGCAGCCAGCCGGCCTCGGCAACGGCGCGCCTGGCCATCCCGGCTACCTCTCGCTCGGACTGCTCGGCACACTCACGTTCGGGCAGATGGGGGCCACGATCCGGCTCATCTTGCTGCTTGCGATTCCGTTGGGTGCATGGGGAACCTCGAGATTGTTGACGCCAGTCGCATCGAGTCGAGCCAGATTGCTGGCTGCGGCGGCGTTTGCGGGGCTCGCGCTCGGACCGGACATCATCGCGGCTGGCGATGTCGGGGCAGCTGCAGCGCTTGGCGCCACACCCTTCCTGATCCGTCGCCTCCTCGCCATGGCCTCGGTCGTGCCCTTTGAGCAGCCGTTCGGCGAGCCGGCCGCGCGCGGTGTAAAGGGTTGGCGGGCCTCGCGCCAGGGCCAGATCGCCGGCCTCTCGCTGCTGCTCGCGTTCGTGGGAGCGCTCGCACCTGCCTTCTTGATCGTTGCGCTGCTTGCCGTGTTCGGCATCGCTGCCGCGAGCGCAGCTGCCGGGGGAGCCCGTCCGCTCTCGGGCCTGCGCGGGTCTCTCCTCGCCGTGGGTATCGCCGTCATCCTCTTGGCGCCACTCACCATCCAAGCGGTCCTCGCCGGTGGAGGCGGGTTGGCCATCTTCGGGACCGCTGGCGCACCGTGGAGTCAGCCGGGGCTTGGTGGCCTGCTCAGATTCGCCGTCGGACCGAACGTCTCGGGACCGCTCTCGTGGCTGCTTCCTGCCGCCGCAGTGGTCCCGCTCCTCGTCGCTCGAGCTGGCCGCTTCTCGCTGACGTCTCGACTCGCCGGCATCGCGATCATGGCCTATGCGCTGTCGCTTCTGGCAAGCCGTGGCGGCGTGGGACCTTTCGCTCCTGATCTGCTGGTGGTCCTCGCGCCTGCCGCGACAGCCGTGGCAGCGATGGTGGGCCTCGG
>CAITOG010000214.1 GCA_903893955.1 uncultured Actinomycetes bacterium | reverse complement strand
TGGAGGTGCTTGGAGTACGAGACGAAGACCAAGAAGCCGGCGATGACTGCGACGTTGGCGATCAAGAAGACGGTCTCGAGGACGCTGTTGACGCCGGTGCCGAGCGGGTGGAGCAGGGTCGCCACCGCTTGGGAGAAGAACGGCCACCAGTTCTTGAGCGCATCAGCCGATGGGTCCTGGTAGGGGAAGTAACCCGTGTTGATCTGGGCGGCACGGTAGAGGATCAGCGTGATGATGACCGAGGCGATCATCGCGAGCACGATCCAGGCGGCACCGGTGTGACTGCCGTAGAAGCGACTCTGGCGCTGCTTGCGCTCCGGTGAGTTCTTGATTCGGATCGCCGTGAAGACACACAACGAGATCAGGACCGCTGCAGAGAAGAAGTCCTCGACGAAACCGATGAACGACCAGTGGCCGATGACCGGGATGGCGAAGTCACGAACGAAGAGTGCCCCGTAGGCCTCGATGATGGTGAGCAAGAGGATCGTGAAGCCCCACATGGTGAAGAAGTGGGCAAGACCAGGCACAGTCCACTTCAAGAGCTTCTTCTGTCCGGCGACCTCGACAACCTCTGCCTCGGCGGCCTTCGAGAACCCTTGATAGGGCCGCTTGGCCGGTGCCCCTGAGCGGATGAGTGTGCTCAGCCAATAGAACCGTCGACCGGCGACGGCGAAACAGGCGATGGTGATGCCGAGTCCGAGGATGATCCTCACTGCCATCGGTGCGCTCCTCTTCTTTGTTGGTGCTCGATCCCCGCCGGCGTGCCGGTCGAGGTCAGGACTTGTTGCGGAAGTTGTCGGCGTAGCGGCTCGGGGTCGGACCCCACTGGCCGCGGTACTTGCTACCCAAGCCAGCAGAGCCATAGGGGCGCTCTGCAGCCGTCGTCATCTCGAAGAAGCTGATCTGACCAATCTTCATGCCCGGATAGAGGGTGATCGGGAGGTTGGCGACGTTCGAGAGCTCAAGGGTGAGATGACCGTCCCAGCCGGCGTCGACGAAGCCGGCTGTCGAGTGGATCAGCAGGCCGAGGCGACCGAGGGAGGACTTTCCCTCGAGTCGAGCCACCAAGTCGTCAGGCAACGCCACTCGCTCGATCGTCGAACCAAGGACGAACTCTCCCGGATGGAGGATGAAGGGGGTGTCAGGTCCGACGTCGACGAGCTCGGTGAGCTCTTCCTGGTCCTCCCGGACATCGATGACTCGCGACGTGTGGTTGCGGAAGGTCCGGAAGTACTGATCCACGTGCAGATCGACCGACGACGGCTGGATGCAGTCCTCTCCCAGAGGGTCGATGACGATGCGGCCATCATCAAGTGCCTGCGCAATGGAGCGGTCAGAGAGAACCATCGGATCTGACGATAGTTGGCGGGGGGCCGAAGGGTGAACTTGAGACGGCCGAGATGGAGCGGCACGGTCGAAGGGAAGTAGGCTGGGCACTTCGGCGGGTGTAGTTCAGAGGCAGAACATCAGCTTCCCAAGCTGAGAACGCGGGTTCGATTCCCGTCACCCGCTCCAATCAAGGGATCCCTGTGATTCCCCTGTTCAGCGGCTGCGAGAGCAGTGTCGCTGGTTGCCACTGTTCGCTCCTAATCGTCGATGTTCGGCGTTGTTTAGTGTCGCAGTGGTGTCGCAAACCTGCTTTCGCAGCCTGCGGACGCTCCGACGCTCCGACGCTAGGTGACACATGTAACGCCGGTCGGTCAGGTCCCTCGGTAGCGTCACAAGGATGGAAGCCTTCGAGCAGTTCGCCGCGATCCACCTTGAGCAGGAGGGTCTGGTGGTTGCCGGGCCCGTCAAGTTTCCCGTGACTCGGCAGACCAAGCGGAAGGACTATCCGGAGGTACAGACCCACGGTTATGAGGTTGACCTCGTTGGCGTCTGTGCAGACCGTCTCGTACTGGCCACCGTCAAGTCCTTCCTAGGTTCTCGAGGAGTGCAGGCGAAGGAAGTCATCGGCGAAGCGGGAAACGTCCGCGCCTACGCCCTGCTCAATGATCCAGTGATCCGAAAGGGCGTGATCTCGCGGGCGGCAAAGGACTACGGATACCCCCTCAGCAAGGTGGAGCTCCGGCTCTACGTCGGCAAGTTTGCCGGAGCCAAGAAGGGCGAGGACCAGGCAAAGATTCGAGCCTGGTGCTCGTCTCAGAAGGCAGGCGGCGCTGACATCAGAGTCTTCGCTCTCGACGACATCATCGGATCAGTCCTAGAGGCAGCCAGCACGCGGACCTACCGCGACAACCCGGTCCTGGTCACGATCAAAGCTCTCGCACAGGCCGGTGTATTGCTTCCTGAAAAGGCACACCCCATCCTTCGACCACCGAAGCAAGCCGCTCCGCCTGGCATGCGTCCTAAGAGAGGACACGCCAAGTAGCGAACTCGGCCGTCTCGAGATGCTCCATGTCACAGCGCAGCCTTAGGTTTTGTGCGGGATCACGATCGCGGTGAGTTGAGCCTCGCGCCATTGAAGTGTCGTCACGTAGCATCGTCAAAGCGGCGCTTCGGAAATGAGTGGGGGGTAGTTCAGCCAAGGGTCCACTGAGAGAACACGGGGGCCCGCCAATCTGAAGG
>CAITOG010000213.1 GCA_903893955.1 uncultured Actinomycetes bacterium | reverse complement strand
CCGGTCTTGGGCTTGGGGACGACGAGCGACTTCTCGGGCGTGGTCCGGGTGATCTCGGAGAAGTCCGAGACGGTCTGGAACCGACGACCGGGGCTGGTCGGCTTACGTGAACGAAGTGCCATGGTGTGTGGTCTCTCTAGCTCTCGAACAGGTCGATCGAGTCGCCGGCCTGCAGCGTCACGAAGGCGCGCTTGGTGTCAGGACGTGAGCCGACGGTGTTGGTCCGGCGATTGCGGGTGGCCTTGCCCTTGCGGTTCAGCGTGTTGACGTTGACAACCTTCACGCCGAAGGCCTGCTCGACGGCGTGGCGCACGTCGATCTTGGTGGCGGCCTTGTCCACGATGAAGACGTAAGTGCCCTCGTCCATGAGGGTGTAGGTCTTCTCGGACACGACCGGTCGGATGAGGACGGACATCGGGTCACGCATCAGGCAACCTCCTCGCTCTTCTCAGCCGACGTCGGCAGGGTCTCGTCGGTGAAGACGAGCCAGTCGGCGCGGATGATGTCGTACGGGTTGAGCTGCGATGCCTCGATGGTGTGCACCTCGGGCAGGTTGGCGAAGCTGCGACGAGCGGTATCGTCGCCAGCGGCCAGCACGACGAGGACGTGCCCATCGAGGTTGAGCGCGCTGAGCGCTGCGATGGCGTCCTTGGTCTTGGGCGCCTCGAAGCTGAAGGCGTCGACGAGCGCCACCTTCGACTCGGCTGCACGGTCAGAGAGCGCCGAGCGCAGTGCCAGGCGGATCATCTTCTTGGGCGTCTTCTGTGCGTAGCTGCGAGGCTTCGGGCCGAGCGCCACGCCACCGCCGACCATGTTCGGCGAGCGAGACGAGCCCTGACGGGCACGACCGGTGCCCTTCTGGCGGAATGGCTTGGCGCCACCACCGCGCACCTCGGCCCGGGTCTTGGTGGACTGGGTCCCCCGGCGGGCACCGGCCAGCTGGGCGGTGATCACCTGGTGGAGCACCGAGGCGTTGGGCTCGATGCCGAACAGCTCGGCGTCGAGCTCCACGGTGCCGAGCACCTTGCCGGTAATGTCACGGCGCTCGACGCTGCGGGCGACGGGAGCGGGACGATCCTTCTTGACGGGTCCCCTGAGCATGTGGTCGCTCACTTGGCACCTCCACCCTTGCCGGCGGGCACCTTGACCGAGTTGCGCAGCACGACGGTGCCGCCCCTCGAGCCGGGCACCGCGCCCTTGACGAGCACGAGGTCGCGCTCGGTGTCGACTGCGACGATCTCCAGGTTGGTCGTGGTGACACGCTGGCCACCCATGCGACCGGCCATCCGGGTGCCCTTGAAGACACGGCCCGGGGTGGCGCAGCCACCGATGGAGCCCGGGACACGGTGCGCCTTGTGGTTACCGTGGCTCGCGCCCTGGCCCTTGAAGTTGTGACGCTTCATGCCACCAGCGAAGCCCTTGCCCTTGCTCACGGCGATGGCGTCGATCTTCTCGCCCTTCTCGAAGATGTCAGCGGTGATCTCCTGGCCGACGACATAGTCGCCGACGTTCTCGAGTCGGAGCTCGACGAGCTTGCGGCCGGCCTCGACGCCTGCCGCCTCGTAGTGTCCCTGCTCAGGTCGGGTCAGGGTGCTCGCCCGCCTCGTCCCCCAGGTCACCTGGAGGGCGGCGTAGCCGTCCGTCTCCGGGGTCTTGACCTGAACGACGCGGATGGGCGCGACCTTGACAACCGTGACCGGGATGGCACGGTTCTCTTCGTCCCAGACCTGCGTCATGCCGACCTTCTCGCCGACGATCGCCTTCGTTGCCACGATGCAACCTTCCTAAAACGGGTGCCGGCATTCCTACCGACACGCCAACGCTCCGCTCGGGCTTCCCCGAGCGGAGCGCTCGACTGGTGCGGCCCGGCGTCCCTCCGAAGAGGCAACCGGGCACGTCTGCTGTGCGGAGTCCGGTCGCCCGGTCTCCGATCCCGCCGCTCCTCGCGGAGAGCAGGGTTCAACACCCTAGCCGAGTCCCCACCCTGGACGCCAACCGGCACCCAGGGCAGAGCTCAGCGTCGGGCTACTGGATCTTGATCTCGATATCCACCCCGGCAGGCAGATCGAGTCGCTGGAGCGAGTCGACCGTCTTGGGGGTGTGCTCGATGATGTCCACGAGCCGCTTGTGCACGCGCATCTCGAAGTGCTCCCTCGAGTCCTTGTACTTGTGCGGCGAGCGGATCACCGTGTAGCGGTGCTTCTCGGTCGGGAGCGGGATTGGTCCCTGGACCTTGGCCTGCGTCCGCAGCACGGTCTGGACGATCTTCTCCGTCGACTGGTCGAGGATCTCGTGATCGTACGCCTTGAGGCGGATGCGGATCTTGTTGGCCATGTGAGTGGGTCCTTCCCTGCCGGTCGAATCGCTACTTGAGGATCTTGGTGACGCGGCCGGCGCCGACGGTGCGGCCACCCTCACGGATGGCGAACCGGAGGCCCTCGTCCATGGCGATGGGCTTGCCCAGCTCCACGGTCATCTCGGTGTTGTCACCAGGCATCACCATCTCGGTGCCAGCGGGCAGCGAGATCGAGCCGGTCACGTCCGTGGTCCGGAAGTAGAACTGCGGCCGGTAGTTCGAGAAGAACGGCTTGTGACGGCCGCCCTCTTCCTTCGTCAGGATGTAGACGTTGGCGTCGAAGTCGGTGTGCGGGGTGATCGAGCCGGGCTTGCAGAGGACCTGGCCGCGCTCGACCTCCTCCTTCTTGGTGCCACGGAGCAGGACGCCGACGTTGTCGCCAGCCTGACCCTGGTCGAGGAGCTTGCGGAACATCTCGACACCGGTCACGGTCGTCTTCTGCGTCTCACGCAGACCGACGATCTCGACCTCGTCACCGACGTTCACGATGCCCTGCTCGACCTTGCCGGTCACCACAGTGCCACGACCGGTGATGGACATAACGTCCTCGACCGGCATGAGGAAGGGCTTCTCGGTGTCACGCTCGGGCTCGGGGATGTAGGAGTCGACCTGGGCCATGAGCTCGAGGATCTTGGCAGACCACTCGGGGTCGCCCTCGAGGGCCTTGAGCGCCGAGACGGGCACGATCGGGGTGTCGTCGCCGGGGAACTCGTACTCGTTGAGCAGCTCACGGATCTCGAGCTCGACGAGCTCCAGGAGCTCCTCGTCGTCGACCACGTCGGCCTTGTTCAGCGCCACCACGATGTAGGGCACGCCGACCTGGCGGGCGAGCAGCACGTGCTCACGGGTCTGGGGCATCGGGCCGTCAGCAGCCGACACCACGAGGATGGCACCGTCGACCTGGGCCGCACCGGTGATCATGTTCTTGATGTAGTCGGCGTGACCGGGCATGTCCACGTGGGCGTAGTGGCGGTTCGCGGTCTCGTACTCCACGTGGGAGACGTTGATCGTGATGCCGCGCTGACGCTCCTCAGGAGCCTTGTCGATCATGTCGAACGGCGT
>CAITOG010000212.1 GCA_903893955.1 uncultured Actinomycetes bacterium | reverse complement strand
TGCAGCCTGCGGCTCCGCCTCGATGGTGGCAACCATCGCAGCCTCGGCGGCACTGGGCCCGGCGCCGTCCTCGATCGCGCGAGCCCCGACGGCGAGCGCAGCCGACAGCACCGTCGCTGCCGCTCGACCGGCTGGGCTCAGCCGGACGTTTCGGCTCGACATGGCCAGTCCGTCTGGCTCTCGGATGGTCGGACAGCCGACGATCTCGACCGGAAAGCTGAGGTCAGCGACCAGCTGTCGGACGACAGCGAGCTGCTGGAAGTCCTTCTCACCGAAGTAGGCCGTCGATCGTCCGACCAGGTTGAACAGGAGCGTGAGCACGGTGACGACGCCGTCGAAGTGCCCTGGTCGCTCCTCAGCCTCGAGGCCGAGCGCGGCGCCGGTGGCGACGACGCTGGTGGTCATCGGCGTCGGCAGGGTCGGGTACATCTCCTCGACCGGCGGCGTGAAGACCAGGTCACAGCCGGCCTCCTCGAGGAGTGCCGAGTCTGCCGCCAAGGTGCGCGGGTAGCGCTCGAGGTCGCTGGCGTCACCGAACTGGAGGGGATTGACGAAGATCGAAGAGGTCACCACGTCGCAGGACTGCCTGGCGGCTTCCACCAGAGAGATGTGCCCGGCGTGCAACGCTCCCATCGTGGGAACGAAGCCGATCGTGGACCCGGCCCGCCGATGTGCTTCGAGCGCTCTCTGCCAGGCGGCCCTGGTCGCCAGGACCTCCACGCTCAGACAGCCAGCAACGGGACCGGAGGGTTCCGGACCTCCGGCATGTCGTCGGCCGGCTCCTCGGCCTCGACGAGCACAAGCTCATCCGCGGTCAGCTCGAGGGCAAGCCCCACGCCAGCGCGGTAGCCGGCGTGCTCCGCCGGGTCGATGGCGTCGAGGTGCCGCTGGAGGGTCGCCCAATCGCCTCGCACTGCTGGACCGGTGAGTGCGCTTCGGGGGCCGAGCAGCGCGACATCGTCGACCGCTGCGCGGGTCAGATCCAAGAAGGCGTCGAGAGGGAGCCCCGCAGACGCAGCCACCCGCTCGACCTGGCCGAGCATCGCCACCACGTGGTTGGCAGCGATGCACGCAGCCGCGTGGTAGCGGGCACGATCGGCATCTGCCACTGCCACGGTGCGCCCGCCAAGCGATGCGACGAGCTCCTCGGCGATGGAGTCGCCAGCCACAGCGAAGGTGCAGCCCGACAGGAGACGAGCCGCACCGGTGTCGACCGTCGGCAGCGGCACCAAAGGGTGGAGCGCGCCTCGCTTGGGGTGGGTGGCGAGCACATCGAGGCCGAGCGACCCCGACAGGTGCAGGACCACGCACGTCGACGACGGACTGATGGACCGAGACACGTTGGCGATGACGTCGTCACCGGTGGCGATCAGCAGCACGTCGACATCGTCGGTCGCGCTGGCTGGGTCGAAGCCCCGACCGAGCGGTCCCTGGACGTCATGGCCGACTGCCTTGAGTGCGCGTGCCATTGACGAGCCCGCTCGTCCAGCGCCGATGATCCTGATTCGCATGCTCGCCTCCGACGTTCCGGCCCCCGCAGGGTGCCGGTCGCTTCGACTCGATTGGCTCAGGTGTCCAGACTACCGATACGGACGACCTCACCGCCAGCGGCTTCGATTTGGGCCTCGCTGACGAGGTCTGGGGCGAGCTCTCGGAGCGGTGCGAGCACGAAGCGGCGCTCGAACATCCTCGGGTGCGGCACCATCAGCTCTTCGGTGTTGCAGGCTGCTCCCTCGACAAAGAGCACGTCGACGTCCAGGGTTCGAGGTCCGTTCCGCACGGTGCGGACCCGATTCGCCTCGGTCTCGAGGAGCCGGCAGCGATCGAGCAGCACCTCCGGACTTGCCTCGGTGTCGAGCCCGACCACCAGGTTCAAGAAGAGACCCTGCGGCGGTCCCCCCATCGGCTCGGTCTCATAGAGGCCGGACACCGCCACCACGTCGCCGAAGGTGGCCAGGTGCTCGACCGCTCGGCGGAGCGTCGCCTCACGGTCACCCAGGTTGGTGCCGAGCCCGAGGAACGCCCTCACGGAGCGACGATGCGTCGGCGGACGCCGACAGTGCCGATGTCGAGCGCGATCGGTGGCCGCAGCTTGGTCACGGTGACCTCAACCGCCTCGATCGTGGTCGACAGCGACAATGTCGCTGTCCCGATCTCTGTCGCCAGAGACTCAAGCAGATCGTGATGCGAGGACAGCGCAATCTCGGCCGCACGCTCTGTCACCACGGCGTAACTCACCATGAAGCGCTCGTCGTCGCTGGCCCCCGCCTCGCTGAGATCGACCTCGACGTCGATGTCGATCTCAAGGGGTTGCGGGCTAGCCCGCTCCACGTCGAGCAGGCCGACCGGCGCCACAACGCGCAGCTTCCTGATCTCGAGGCGATCTCGCGTCATCGCTTCGCGCTGAGGTCCGCCACTGTCACGATGACCGCTCGACCCTGGGGGCCAAGCTGGCGTCCGAAGAGCTGCTCTGCGACCGAGGTGGCCTGCGGGGCGCCGTCGAGACGACCGTTCCAGATGAAAAACCCAGCGGTGATCCCGATCACCCAGTCACCGAGCTCGTCATGGTGCAACAGGACCCGTTGTCCGGCGCGGATCCGATCTCCAAGCTCTTGGTAGAGATGGGCCAGCGGCTCCGCCAAGTCACCGTGGGCCGGAACCGGCAGGTGGCTCGACTCGATCCCGAGATCGGCGTAGGCGGAGAGGTTCTGGGGTGAGGTCAGGATCGAGATCACCACGTCGAAACCGTTCTCGCGCAGCCAGATGACCTCTTCCTGGCGGCGGACACGTCGATGCGTGGTCGCCTGCCCACCCGGACGCTCGGAGACGGCCAAGACCTCGGGCAGAACCCAGGTCAGGTGCCTCGGCGGGATCCCAGCTGCCCACTTGCCCTTCATCATGCGGCCATCTCCTCTGCCAGCAGGCGAGCGGCGTCGCAGGTGGGCTTCACGTCGTGGACGCGCACCATGTCGGCACCACCCACCATGGCCGCCAGCGCTGTGGCAAGTGATGCTGCGAGACGATCGGCAGGATCAAGGCCAGTGCCACCGACCTCACCGAGGAAGCGCTTCCGGCTGGTCCCGACGAGGAGACGAGCACCCTTGGCTGCGGCGAGTGCGGCGAAGCGGTCGGTGTGACGAAGGAGGGTCCAGTTGTGCTCGAAGGTCTTGCCGAAGCCGATCCCTGGGTCGAGCCACAGGTCCGCGATGCCCAGCCCGGCTGCGGTGTCGGCGGCAGCCTCGAGCCAGCTCGCTACCTCCTCGACCACATCGTCGTAGCGAGGGTCATCCTGCATCGTGGCGGGCTCGCCCTTTGCGTGCATGGCAACCCAGCCGACGCCGAGCTCTGCCGCGACCTCCGCGAGCTGGCCGCCGACGTCGTTGATCAGCGTCGCACCTGCCGCCACCGCGGCTCGCGCGACCTCGGCCTTGACCGTGTCGACACTGACCGGAACCGTGCCGGCGAGCTGTTCGATCACCGGGATGACCCGGTCGAGCTCGACGTCGAGTGCGACCGGCGTGGCGCCAGGGCGACTCGACTCTCCGCCGACATCGACAAAGGTTGCGCCTTCGGCCGCCATGCTGCGACCGAGCGAGACCGCGTCGGCCGTCGTCAGCGCACGAGACCCCTCGAAGAACGAATCCTCGGTCACGTTGATGACACCCATCACGAGGGGGATCGGCCTGTTCACGTGGGCCACGCTAGCCAACGTTCAGGGCTCACCTTCCCTGGATGAACTGCAGTGCCTCGTTGCGGGTCACCGGATCAGATCGAAAGATGCCCCGGACCGCCGAGGTGACCGTCACCGAGCCCGGCTTCTTGACCCCTCGCATCGACATGCAGAGGTGCTCCGCCTCGATGACCACGAGCGCACCCCTCGGCGCGAGCACCGTGTCGAGCGAGTCAGCGATCTGGGCGGTCATGCGCTCCTGGACCTGCAGCCGACGGGCAAAGCCGTCGACCAGGCGAGCGAGCTTGGACAGACCCGTGATCTTCCCGTCGACGCCCGGGATGTAGGCCACGTGGGCCTTGCCCATGAACGGCACCAGATGGTGCTCGCACAGCGATGTGAAGGGGATGTCGCGGACCATGACCATCTCGTCGTGATGCTCCTCGAAGGTCACTTGGAGGTGCTCGGAGGGATCGGAGTGGAGGCCGACGAAGAGCTCGTCGTACATCGCCGCGACACGACGAGGGGTGTCGAGCAGGCCGTTGCGATCGGGGTCCTCCCCGATCGCGTCGAGGATCTCTCGGACCGCTGCTTCAATCCTGTCCGTGTCGACTGTCATGGCGATGTCTCCTTCGCTTCGAGATCAT